>JARLJF010000151.1 GCA_031291335.1 Pandoraea sp.
GAGGATAGCAGCATGACAGTAGAAAAAGTGGCGTTGATTACGGCGGGCGGTAGCGGCATGGGGGCGGCAGCCGCGCGACGTCTGGCGGCGGATGGCTTCAAGGTGGGCATCCTCTCGTCGTCGGGCAAAGGCGAGGCACTCGCCACGGAGCTGGGCGGCGTGGGCGTGACCGGGTCGAATCAGTCGAACGATGCCCTGGCGACACTGGTCGAGCTGGCCGTCGAGCGCTGGGGGCGGGTCGATGTCCTGGTGAACAGCGCAGGCCACGGCCCGCGTGCGACGATTCTGGAGATCAGCGATGACGATTGGCATCGCGGCATGGATACGTACCTGATGAACGTGATCCGCCCGACGCGACTCGTGACGCCAATCATGCAAAAGCAAGGCTCGGGTGCGATCATCAACATTTCGACGGCATGGGCGTTCGAGCCGAGCGAAATGTTCCCGACGTCTGCCGTGTTTCGCGCCGGACTGGCGTCGTTCACGAAGCTGTTTGCGGACAAGTACGCGAAGGACAACGTGCGCATGAACAACGTCCTGCCGGGATGGATCGACAGCCTGCCGCAGCAGGAGGCGCGCCGTGAGAGCGTGCCGATGCAGCGTTATGGCAAGGCGGAAGAGATTGCCGCCACCGTCGCGTTTCTGGCGTCGGAAGGCGGCGGATACATCACGGGTCAGAACATTCGCGTCGATGGCGGGCTGACGCGCTCGGTTTGAGGCAGGCGCGCGCCCGCTGGACGCAGTGCAGACGTGCTTACCTGGACGCCATGCACTCGACTTCGACGCGCGCATCGAAAGCCATGCCATTCACACCGAAGGCGCTTCTGGCGGGATACTTGCCTTCGGTGAAATAGCCTTTGTAGATGTCGTTGAACGCGGGCCATTCCTTCATGTCGGCGAGGAACACCGTGCATTTGACGACATTGTCCATTGCATAGCCATTCGTTTCGAGAACGGTCTTGATGTTGCGCATCATCTGATGCGACTCGGCCTCTATACCCCCTGGGGCGAGCTTCTGCGTGGCCGGCACGATGCCGAGTTGGCCCGACAGGTAGAGCGTGTCGCCGACCTTGACGGCTTCGGTAAAAGGGAACGCCCCTTTCATGACCTTGCCCGAATTCAGATACTGCGGCTCGGCAGCGACTGACGAAACGGCGACCGTGGCAAGAACAGCGGCAATCAATGTCCGGACTTTATTCATCAAGATTCCTCGAAAGTGTTAAGAAGCTCGGAGGCTTCCTCGCGGTGGATTTGATGATATGTGTCGGTATGCTGACGGTAAATTGATAACGTGTCGCGTCACATTTTTTGGGAACAAGGGCACGCCTGTTGGCGAGAAATCCCCCTGTGTGCCGTGCCCCGTGAACTAATGCCCTGACGCCAGACGTTCGCGGGTGCGCAATGCCACGTCCTTGACCCATGGCTGCTGCGCCCAGTGCTGCGCTGCAAAGGCATCGATCCAGTCGCGCAGCGCCAGGGAAGCGCCGATCACGTCCAGCCCGTCGAGGAACATGCAGCGGTGACGCTCGGAGATCGAGAACGGCGCTTCGTGCCCCGCCGTACGAACCCGTTGTTGCTCAACGTCGATCTCGACGGCCATCGGACCACTCGAGGCGCCCGCCTCGCGCATGAAAGCGCGTGCGTCGGCTTCGCTCACCATCGCGAGCAGCAAGCCGTTGTTCATCGCGTTCGAATAGAAAATCTCGCCGAAACTCGATGCGATCACCGCCTTGAATCCGTATTGCTGCATCCCCCACACCGCATGCTCGCGACTTGAGCCGCAGCCGTAGTTGCTGCCCGCAATCAGCACGTCGACGGCGGCAAAGGCCGGTTGATTCAGAACGAATGCCGGATGTGGCCGCCCCGCCCCATCGAAACGAAGATCGTAGAGAAGCCCTGCCGCCAAGCCCGACTTGTCGATCCCGCGCAAGAACTGCTTGGGCATGATCTGATCGGTATCGAGATTGGCGATGTCCAGGGGCGCGGCGCGACCCTGCAGGACGGCGCGGTCCTCCTGCCGGGGTGTTGTCATCGGGGGTGTTATCGAGGTTGTCGTTGCAGTCATATCGTCGTTTCCAGCGTGCGTACGTCGGTGATCCGGCCGGTGATGGCGGCGGCCGCCGCCATGGCAGGGCTCATCAGATGCGTGATGGCACCCCGCCCCTGACGTCCTTCGAAATTGCGATTGGTCGTGGACGCGCAGCGCTGTCCGGGAGCCAGCACGTCGTCGTTCATCGCAAGGCACATCGAGCAGCCCGGCTGACGCCACTCGAAACCCGCGGCCATCAAGCGCGCGGCGATGCCTTCCGCCTCAGCCTGTACCTTCACCGCCCCGGAGCCCGGCACGATCATGGCGCGCACGCCGCTGGCGACCCGGTGGCTACCGACGACGCGATCCACCTCGCGCAAGTCTTCAATGCGCGCGTTGGTGCACGAGCCGATGAACACATGCTGCACCGGAACACCTGCCAGTTGTTGGCCGGGCGCGAGTGCGGTGTAGCGCAGCGCCTGCTCGGCACTGCTGCGCTTGACGGCGTCATCCATCGCTTCGGGACGCGGCACGTTGGCGTCGATCGCCATCGCCTGATCCGGACTCGTGCCCCACGTGACGAACGGCGCGACACCGCTCGCGTCGAAGCCATGCTCAACGTCGAACACCGCCCCTTCATCCGAGTGCAGCGTCGCCCAATGCGTCAGCGCGCGTTCGCGCACGTCACCCGCAATATCCGGCGCCTTGCTCAGGACGTAGTCGATGGCGGTAGCGTCCGGTGCGATCAACGCGCCGCGCGCCCCCGCTTCCACGGCCATGTTGCACAGCGTGAAGCGCGCCTCCACCGAAAGCGCACTGATGGCGCTCCCGCAGAATTCCACGACGAAGCCGCGAGCGCCCTGAGCCCCGATCCGGCTGATGATCATGAGAATCAGATCTTTGGCTGTCGTGCCCGAGGGAAGCCTGCCGTCCACCCGGATGCGCATGTTCCGGGCGAGCCGGTAGACCAATGTCTGCGTGGCCAGCACGTGCTCCACTTCAGAGGTGCCGATACCGAACCCGAGCGCACCTAGCGCACCGTATGTCGTGGTGTGACTGTCGCCACAGATGATGACCATGCCCGGCCGCACCATGCCATGCTCGGGCGCGATGACATGCTCAATGCCCTGCAACGGATCGTTGGTGTCGAAAAGCGGGATGCCGTGACGCACGCAATTGGCTTTCAGATTCGTTGCCTGAAGCGCCGATGCCGGCTCCTGAATGACGCGATGGCGCACCGGATGCGTTGGAATGATATGGCTGACTACGGCCACGTTCTGACCGGGCATCGGCACGTTGCGTCCGGCGTCGCGCAGACCGGCGAACGCCTGCGGACTGGTGTATTCGTTCATCAGGTGAAGGTCGCAGAACAGCAACACGTTCTGCTCATCGAGCACGGCGACCGTGTGCGATGCCACCAGCTTCTGATAAAGCGTCGAGGGGGCCGTTGTCATCATCGTCATCGTCGAGTTGGTTGTTGTGCGGGGAGGATGTCGTCAATGCGACGTTGCGACATTTCGGGACGTCACTGACCTTCCAGAAGGAACGGCAGGACATCGGCCAGCAGTGCATCGGGGGCTTCTTCGGCGATGTAGTGGCCGCAAGGCAACGGATGACCGCGCATATCGGCCGCCACACGTTGCCACTCTTCCAGCGGAGAAAAACATCGATGCACGACGCCCTGCTCGCCCCACAGCGCCAACACGGGCATGCGCAGCTTTCGTCCCGCATCACGGTCGGCGCGGTCGTGTTGCAGGTCGATGCCGGCGGCGGCGCGGTAGTCCTCGCAAACCCCGTGGGCCGCGCCCGGCAGAGACAGACAACGCAGATACTCCGCCATCGCACGAGGGTCGAACGGCGAGAGCCCTGCGCTGCGCCGGCCCATCACATCGCGCAGATATGCCGCCGGGTCGGCTTCGATCAAACGC
This sequence comes from Pandoraea sp., assembly GCA_031291335.1. Lineage (GTDB taxonomy): Bacteria > Pseudomonadota > Gammaproteobacteria > Burkholderiales > Burkholderiaceae > Pandoraea. The sequence goes on from JARLJF010000151.1 coordinate 3,958, forward strand.
TCCGGCAACGGGGCGGGCTGAATCAGGAAGAACCAGTGCCAGTACGCGCGTGCGAACGCCTCGTTAGCTTGTTCGTACATCGCCAGCGTGGGAGCGATGTCGAGCAACACCGCGCGCCGTACGGCATCCGGATGATCGGCCGCCAGACGATGAGCAACGCGCGCCCCTCGGTCGTGAGCCAGCACCGAGAACGTCGTGTGTCCAAGTTCCTGCATGGCCGCCAGCATGTCTGCCGCCATGACACGCTTGCTGTACAGCGCGTGCGCCTCGTCACCGGCGGGTTTGGCAGAGTCCCCATAGCCCCGCAAGTCCGCGAGCACCAGTGTGAAATGCTCGGCCAGCGCGGGCGCCACCTTGTGCCAGATGGCAGAGGTTTGCGGGTGCCCGTGCAACATCAACAGGGCTGGCCCTTTGCCGCCCGTCAGCGCGTGAATGTGTTGACCGTCAGGCGTCGGCAACCGGTAAGCGGTGAATCCGGGAAAGAGTGCGGGGGAAGTCATGGGCCTCGTCTGTCTCCTGCTATCCAATGCGGCGCGAGCGCACCGCTTCATCGATCAGTCCCTGTGTGCCGCGACGGACGTGTCACGCGGCCAAGGGGATCAGGGACATCCTATACTTGATGCAAAACAACATAAAGTCACTCACAATCACTTCATTGTTAATTTAAAAACACGAATAGATATGTCGACGGATGGCTTCTCCGACCTGCGCTTTTTCTCCTTGCTGATGAAGGAAGGCAGCATGGCGGCGGCCGCACAGCAAATGGGGATCACGCCGCCAGCGGTGAGTCGACGGCTGGCGCAGATGGAGCATCGACTGGGCGTACGGTTACTGCATCGGACTACGCGGCGTATCAGCCTCACGCCGGAAGGTGAGATGTATCTGCTGGATGGTGCGCGGATCCTTGGCGATCTGGAGGCGCTCGAGCGCACTGTCGCGGGCGCACAAAGTTCGCCACGCGGATTGCTGAAGCTGGCGGCAACACTGGGATTCGGGCGGACACACATCGCCCCGGCCATTTCAGCGTTTGCGCACGCCTATCCCGAGGTGGAAGTGCAATTGCATCTGACGGATCGTCCGGTGAATCTCGTCGAGCACGGCTTCGATGCCGCGATCCGCTTCGGTGATTTACCCGATTCGCGACTGACGGCCCGACAGTTGATGGCCAACCACCGCGTACTGTGCGCGTCCCCCGCCTACCTCGCCTCGGCAGGCGAACCCACTCAACCGTCCGATCTCGTGAGCCATCAATGCATCGTGATCCGGGAAAGCGACGAAACGTATGGCACATGGCATTTCCGCCGCGACGGCCGGCAGGAAACCGTCAAGGTTCGCGGCATGCTGAGCACCAACGATGGTGCAGCGGCAACCACGTGGGCGCTGGCGGGACACGGCATCCTCATCCGATCCAGTTGGGATGTCGGGGCCTATCTCCAGTCGGGGGCGCTGCAAATGGTATTGCCGGACTGGTCACTCCCGGCAGCCGACATCAAGCTGGTCTACCCGACAAAGAGCCACCTCTCGGCGAAGACGCGGGCGTTGGCCGATTTCCTCGTGATCTGGTTCGCAGACGTGACTGCGTCGGCATCGTCGGGGCAATGAAAAGCGGTAGGACAGTGGTCCGGATTCTGGCAAAACAAAAACAGACCAATATGGTAGATAAGCTACCAATTTGATCTACAATCACGGCCAGTAGCGAATCCTGGTGACACGTCGCTGATATGCCCGTTTTCCGGCGTGTCAGCGTGTCATTCAGCACTGCGC
>JARLJF010000152.1 GCA_031291335.1 Pandoraea sp.
CGAATCCGTCATCTTTCGACAATCTGCGTAGTCTTTGGGCATCGTCTGCACCCAAGCCGGAATTTTGGTGCGATTTCCCATTAACGCGAAGATCGATGCCGCGCGGGACATTTCCCTTCAGCGCATCGGTTGCCGACGCGATACACCTTGTTCTGCCGGGAAATGAAAAAAGCCCTCACGCGCATAACGCGTGAGGGCTTTGCCTTCGTGTGAGTGCGGCGCGAGGCCGCTTCAGCCAATGTCAGGCAGCGATTCTCTCGGGGGTTGCCACCTCGTCTTCCACCGAGCTGAGCATCAGATGTTCGAATGCGCCCAGCGACGCTTTCGCACCTTCACCGACGGCGATCACGATCTGCTTGAACGGCACCGTCGTGACATCGCCTGCGGCGAACACGCCCGGCACCGACGTCTTGCCCTTGGCATCGACTTCGATCTCGCCATGCCGCGAGAGCGCCACGGTGCCCTTGAGCCATTCGGTGTTGGGCACCAGACCGATCTGCACGAACACGCCTTCGAGGGCGACCGTCGCCGTCTCGCCCGACACGCGGTCGCGGTACGCGAGGCCGTTCACTTTTTGGCCGTCGCCATGGATCTCGGTCGTTTGTGCGTTCATCAATACGCGCACGTTCGGCAGGCTGCGCAGCTTGCGCTGAAGCACTTCGTCCGCACGCAACTGCGCGCCGTATTCGATCAGCGTGACTTCCTTGACGATGCCCGCCAGATCGATGGCAGCCTCTACGCCCGAGTTACCGCCGCCAACGACCGCAACACGCTTGCCCTTGAACAGCGGGCCGTCGCAATGCGGGCAGTACGCCACGCCACGGTTGCGGTATTCGCGCTCGCCGGGCACGCCGATTTCGCGCCAGCGGGCACCCGTGGCCAGCACCACGGCGCGGGCCTTGAGCACCGCACCGCTGGCCAGATGCACTTCATGAATCTTGCCCGGGATCAGGGCTTCGGCGCGTTGCGTGTCGATCACGTCGACGTCGTACGTCTTGACGTGCTGCTCGAGCGCCGTGGCGAACTTCGGGCCTTCGGTGTGCGTGACCGAGACGAAGTTCTCGATGGCCATCGTGTCGAGCACCTGACCGCCGAAGCGCTCGGCGACCACGCCCGTTGCAATTCCCTTGCGAGCGGCGTAAATCGCGGCTGCGGCACCTGCGGGGCCACCGCCCACGATCAGCATGTCGTAGACCGGTTTGTTCTCGAGCGCTTTCGCGGCACGGGCGGTCGCACCGGTGTCGAGCTTCGCGAGCAGTTCCTTCACGCTGGTACGGCCTTGCGTGAACGACTCACCGTTGAGGAACACCGTGGGCACGGCCATCACCTGACGGGCTTCGACTTCGCCCTGGAACAGTGCGCCGTCGATCGTGACTTGCTGAATGCGCGGATTGATGAGCGCCATGACGTTCAGGGCCTGCACGACTTCCGGGCAGTTCTGGCACGACAGCGAGATATAGGTCTCGAAGCGGAAGTCACCGTCGAGCGCACGAATCTGTGCGACGGTGTCGTCGTCGAGCTTGACCGGATGGCCGCCGACTTGCAGCAGCGCCAGTACCAGCGACGTGAACTCGTGGCCCATGGGCAACCCGGCGAAGCGAATGCGCGGTGCCTCACCCGGCGTGCCGATGGCAAACGACGGACGGCGCTCGCCGGCATCCTGATTCGCGTCGTTGTGCGCCACGACGGCGATCTGCGGCGAGAGCGGTGCGATCTCGTCCACCAGCGCCTTCATCTCGGCCGCCTTGGGGCTATCGTCGAGCCACACGGCGATCTCGATCGGGCGCGTGACTTTCTGGAGGTACGTTTGCAACTGGGCTTTGAGGTTCGCGTCCAACATGGCTTTTATCCGTCTCGATAGGGTGAGCGAGGGCCACCGCGTCAGCCGGAGGCGGGCGCAGGTAAGCGTCGGGAATTCGGGATTGGGTGCCAGCGCGGCAGGTTTAGGGGGCTGACGCGCTGGCGGGACGCCGCTCTGTGACGGGAGCGGCGTTTGCTGCGGTGATGGTGCGTGACGCTTAGATCTTGCCGATCAGGTCGAGCGACGGGCTCAGCGTTTCGGCGCCCGGCGTCCACTTGGCGGGGCAGACTTCGCCCGGGTGAGCGGCGATGTACTGCGCTGCCTGCACCTTGCGCAGCAGTTCCTTGGCGTCGCGGCCAATGCCGTTGTCATGGATTTCGCACAGCTTGATCTCGCCTTCCGGGTTGATCACGAACGTGCCACGCAGTGCCAGACCTTCTTCTTCGATAAGTACGTCGAAGTTGCGCGAGATCGCGAGCGTCGGGTCGGCAACCATCGGGTACTGAATCTTCTGGATCGTGTCCGACGTGTCGTGCCAGGCCTTGTGCGTGAAGTGGGTATCGGTCGAGACGCTGTAGATTTCGACGCCCAGCTTCTTGAATTCTTCGTAATGGTCGGCCAGATCACCCAGCTCGGTCGGGCACACGAAGGTGAAGTCGGCCGGGTAGAACACCACCACCGACCACTTGCCCTTCAGGGTTTCCTCGGTCACGGTGATGAAGTCGCCGTTTTGGTAGGCGTTGGCTTTGAACGGCTTGATCTGGGTGTTGATGATCGGCATGTCGTTGTCTCTCTGACTGGGTGGAAAGTGTTGACAGTATGCCGAATGCTATCGATCAATAGAAATTGATTATTAAAATCTATGTTATTGAGGCAGGCTATCGGGCTCGATAGCCTGTCCGCTATGACGACGGCCGTGCGCCGACGGCCATCCGTGTGAAGAAGCCGTCAGTCCTTGGGATAGCGCACGGCGCGCACCTTGCCGCTGGCGCCGCCACCGCAGTAGAAGAGGCTCTGCCCGTCGTACTCCAGACCGCTCACACCGATGCCGTCGGACATCTGCACACGCTTGAGCACTTCACCGCCGACCGGATCGACCTGACGCAACTCGCTCTCGTCGTTTTCCCATGTGCCATGCCAAAGCTCGTCGCCCACCCAGGTGACGCCCGTCACGAACCGATCGGATTCGATGCTGCGCAGCACCTTACCCGTTGCCGGGTCGACTTGCAGAATGCGGCGGTCGCGGTACTGTCCGACCCACAGGCTGCCTTCGGCCCATGTCAGGCCCGAATTGCTGCCGCTGTCCGGCGCGGGGATCGAATGCACGACGCGACCGGTCGACGGTTCGATCTTGTCGATGCGGTCCTCACCGATCTGATAGAGATGGGTGCCGTCGAAAGTGGTGCCGGCGTCGCTTGGGGCGTCGATAGCACGGCGAACTTCACCGCTGACCGGATCGATGGCCAGCAGTTTTTCTCCGGTCGCGGCCCAGACCTGCCGTCCATCGAAGGTCACGCCGTGAATGCTCTCAGTGCCCGGAAAGGGGCCGTATTCGCAGGTGATGTCGGCTGCGCTCACGGCGGCCGTGCGAAAGCTTCGTTGCGGTTTGCTCGTCATGCTCGTCATATCAGACTCCGGTTGTTACGCCGCGTTCGGCGTGCAAGTCCACTCTAGCCAAACGACCATCCAGCAGGGAGTAACAAAATCGTCGTGAATTCCGTGAGCGGGGGCGCCATCCAGCGTTGTGCCCTTGCCCGGCCGATGGACCTTACGCGTCCTTGGGCTTCGAGTTCGCCGAGCGCGCGTTGCACCGTGCGCTGGCTGGCACCGAGTGCAAGCGCCAGGGCGGAGGTGGACCATGCCGCGCCGTCCGCCAGCAGCGCAATCAACGATGCACGTTCGCCGTCGATGGGCGGCAACAGCACGGTGACGGCGTCTGCGGAGGTAGTACGCAACGCGAAGCCACGCGGCGTCGCGTCGATCTCGGCAATGCCTTTGAGCAACGTGCGCAGACGTCCGATTTCGACACGCAGCCGCACACGATGCGTCTCGTCGGGCCGGCGCAGCCGGAACGCTTCGGCAATCAACGTTTCCCTATCGACGTCGCCCGGCCAGGCACGCGCCAGTTGCAGCGCCAATGTGAAGAGCACGGGGCGTTTCGCCAACGGACGCCATGTATTGCCGATGCTCACGCCACGGCGGCAGGCGTCGATCACGAGCGAGTCCGAGTGCAGCAGCGCCACCGCGTCGTCGAGGCTCAGCGCACGTTCGCCGTCCGCTTGCCACTGTCGTGCGGCCGGACGCCCCATCGCCTCGTTCAGGTTTTCGATTTCGACGCTGAGCGCGGGGACATCGGCGGTCGAGGCAGCGGTCTGTGCACGGATGAGCGCGTCGCGGGCATCGGCAACGCGCAGCGTTCGCAGCGCCAATTCGGCGACGATCAATGCGTAGACGGCAACGTGGCGAGCCGGCACGTTGGGCGACGGCGCCTCGTGCAACGCCTGCGCGGCGTCATCGAGCTTTCCGAGGAGCAACAGGCGGCGCGCGATGAGCAGTCGAGCGAGCATGGCGTTGGGGAAGTCGCCGTGCGCTGCGAGAAGGGATGCCGCCGCTTGCAACGCGCGCGTGGTGCCGCCCAGATCGCGCATGGCGAGGGCGACTTCGGCGTCCGCCACGACGCAGCGCGCGCGGGCGAGCGCCTCATGGGTTCCGAAACCACGCGCGGCGCGCTTGAGCAGTTCGCGAGCGCGGGCGTAATCGCCAAGCTGCGCCATCGCGATACCGCGCAGCGCAAGCGCCGGCGGATCGTCGCGAAGGGCGACACGGCGCAACGCGCCGAGCGGATCGCCCGAGGCCAACGCGCGGGCGGAAGCGGCAATGAGGGAGTCCATCGCGGGATATTACCGCGTGAGACGGCAGCGCCGCGGCGATGCATTTACCACTACCTCGACACAAGCTCGAGCCGCGATATGGTCAGAAGCGTTTTCATCGGCATCGTCACGGTCTCGCGATCCGGATCAACGCGCAGCGCCTGCCGGATGATCTCCCGCAAGGTGTATTCCGTGAGCATCAACACCACTTCACGCGCCCAGCACCGGTCGGTGCCGTGACCGAAAGGAAAGTAGTGATCCAACGCCTCCGGATTGCTCACCCCCGCCCAACGCGACGGATGAAACATCTCTGGTTCACACCAGACTGCAGGATTGCGTTGCGCGATGAAGGGCACGACCAGAAGCGCGTCTGTCGTGCGGATTCGTGCGTCGAGTGCCGCGAACTCCTCCCCCGCCTCGCGGTGATACAGCCAGGCCGGCGGCAACAGGCGCAACGTTTCCGTAATGGCCATGCGCAACGGGTCGGCGCCATCTGCCGTCGCGCCCAGCCAGAGGGCACTCGTCGTCAACCCGGCGACCGTCACGCAAAGCGATTCGGCGGCACGTCGATACAACGTGATCGCCACTGCGCGTTCGTCGCCTTGCAGTGCTTCGATGAGCTTGGCCAACGCCGACGCGTCGCGCGGCAGACGATACTTTTCGAGGTACTGCTGCGAGAGCGTCTCAAACGTCGCCTTCAGGCCACGCGAGCGATTCACCACCCGGTGCGAGAGCAGCCGGATCACCATCGGGTCGTTCGCGTACAGACGATTGCGCAGATACTCATAACCCGCCTTCGGCCATACGCCACCCAACGTCTGCGCCGGATCGGATGGCTCGGCGACCACGCGCCTCACGTCCTGCACGAGGGCCTTCATCACCGCCCCGAAAATCGCGTTGGAGACGGGCGCATTCGCCACGGGTTTGAAGACGATGCGCTCGAAATCATGCAGCGGACGTGCCGCCATGATGGCCTTGCACAATGCGCCGCCGGCGACGGCTACGGTAGTTTCGTCAAGGCGAATCAGATCGCTGTCCGCCATGTCGCGAACCAACCGGCGCATGGCACGACTGAAACGAATGGGACGGTAGTTCACGGTTGAGCCGCGTAAGGAAAACGAAAGGGGGAAGTCCACAGATGCCCGCGTTGGCCCGGCGCCGACTTGTCCAACGACGCCAGGCCACCCGTGATCAGATCACGTAGCTGTACCAGGCGGCTGCCTTCAGTTGCTTGGTTTGGGTACGCTTGATGAATGCCTTCAACATGATTACCTCACGACTTTCGTCGAAGAATTGACGCGACCGAGATTGATCGCGGGAGGTAATTCTGCGGTGACGCACGCAAAAATTCAGTAGTGATTTTCGCGTGCGATATGAAGGAAGCGTAAAGACGAGAATCGATGGGAAGACGCGCAACCGGGAAGTCGCGCGAGGCGGTTGTGCAGTGAGGGCGCAGTACTCGTTCAGTACCCGCTCAGCACCGCGAACGCCAGCACGCCGCCCGAAAGCAACAGCAGCACGAAGAACAATGGGAAGATGAACTTCAGCCACTGACCGAAGCCGACGCGCGCCGTCGCGAGATATGCCAGCAACATGCCGGACGTCGGTGTGATCATGTTCGTCAGGCCGCCGCCCAGCAGAAACGCGAGTACAGACGTCTGCGGACTCACGCCCGATAACTGCGCAATCGGCCCGATGATCGGCATGCTCACCGCCGCCTTGCCGGAGACCGACGGAATGAACACGTCCAGCGCCATCTGCACGCCCAACAGTCCATTCGCAACCGCCACCGCCGACTGGCCACGCACCAAGCGCGTGAAGTCGTTGATGAGCGTGTCGAGCACATAGCTCCCGTGAAGAATGATCTCGACCGATGCCGCCAGTCCGATCAGCAATCCCGCCAGCATCATGCCCTTGAGCCCTTCCACGAACGCGTCGGCCGCCGTGCGTGAATCGAGACGACCGACCACGGCCGTCACCAGGCTCGTCAGCACATAGAACGCCGACAGCTCCAGATTGCCCCACTTCAGTTCGCGTGTGCCATAGACGAGCATGGCCGCCGCCAACGCCAGCACAAGCAGCGTGGCCTTGTGACGGCGCGAGAGCCGCGTATGCAGATGCGCCACCGTCGCCATTTGCGCGCGCGCCTCGGCCAGACGGTACTCGCTGCGATAGACGTGCCACAGAAAGTAAGCGATGCCCAGCGCGAGGAACACCACAAACACCGCGATGCGAAGCCCGATACCGGAGAACAGCGGCAGGCCGACGAGCGGCTGTGCAACCGCCAGCGCCAGCGGATTCGTCACCGATGCGATGTATCCGATCTTCGCCGCAATCGCGACCAGCGCCACCGCGAACAGATTCGACAATCCCAGACGGCGCGTGAGCACCATCACCATCGGAATCACGACGAGATACTCGGAGATGAAACCGAGCAACGTGCTACCCAGCGCAATCAGCACCATGAGCAGCGGCGCGAGCACATACATGTTGCCGGAGGTCAGTTGCAGCAACCGATCGATACCGGCATCGATGGCGCCCGTCTTGCGCATCACCCCGAACATCCCGCCGACAAACATCACCATGAAGATGAGCGGCGCGTTCTTCACCAGCCCTTGGGGCACGGAGAGAAACGCCGACACCACGTTGGCCGGCTGCGCCTGCTCAGGCGTGCTGTGTGCAGCCTTCGGGGCGACGAGTGTGCCGATGTCGTGCGTCTTCGGCACCACCTGATAGGTACCCGGCACCACGAGTTTGCCATCGCGCGCGAAGCGTCCCGCGTCGACCCACCATGTCATCGCAACGGCCATGATCAGCACCCAGAGCATCATGACGACAGGGTGCAGCATCTTGCCGTGCGGTTTTTCGGCCTTGCCGGGCTCGCTGTCGCCATGCCCGGCAGGGGCGCTCGCGAGATCGGAATGGGGATGCCCGTCGACGGGCGTCGGCGCAAGCGCTGTCATGTCAATCCTGCTTGTTGTGCGGCCGCGCCCGCATACCCCAGTTCGGCCGAGATCTGCCGGCTGCAGGCTTGCAGACGCTCGAGATAATCGGGAATCTCGATGCGACTGATACGCGCTTCGGGGCCCGAAATGGAGAGCGCCGCCACCACGTCACCGGACACATCGCGCACCGGCACCGCAATCGCAACGGCGCCGCTGGTGACTTCGCCCGCGCTCATCGCATACCCCTTGCGCGCCACGGCAGCCAGTTCGTCCGCGAACGCCATCGGCTCGGCGGCGACCGGCAGATGCTTCATGCGCGCGAAGAACTCGTTGCGAATGGCGTCCTGAGAAAACGCGAGCAGCAACTTGCCCGACGCCCCCGAACTGAGCGGCCGGCGATTGCCGACCGAGCCCACCGAGCGCACCTGATGCGAGGTTTCGCAACGCGCCACGCACACCGTCTCCAGCGCTTCGCGCACGCGCAGCACGATGGTCTCGTTGATCGACTGATTGAGCGCGAGCATGTACTTCTGCGCGGCGCGCACGAGAATGTTCTGCTGCGACGCCGCCACACCGATCACGAACGCCTGCGGCCCCAGCGAGTACGTGGTCGTGCGCTCGTCCTGCAGCACGAAGCGGTTGTGTTCCAGCGTGCACAACATGCGATACGTGCGCGACTTGTTGATGCCCAGACGATTGGACAGCTCCGTCACACCGAGTCCCGGATGCTCCGCAACCAGCGAGAGCAGTTTCAGGGCGCTGTCGACGGAATCGACGATGTAATTCATGGGATTTCCTTCGGGCTTGACTGCGCGCGCACCCAACGGGCAAGCGCGGCCGTGAACGTTTCCAGATTGCGCCCGAGCGTATCAAATCCCGCGTGCTTCACAAAGCGCGCCTCGTCCATATAAAGCGCGCGATTGATTTCGATCTGCAAGCTGGAGCGCCGACGGCCCGGATCGCTCACTGCGGTAAGCAAGTCGCCCCCCTGATACGGCGCATTGACCTGAACGCGGTATCCCTGCTCACGCAACGCATCCGCCACCCACTGCGTGAACGCCGGGTCGGCCGTGGTCCCGAGCCGATCGCTCACCACCATGTCCGGACGCGCCTCGCCGTCGTCCACATTCATCGCATTACCGCGCGACTTCATCGAATGACAATCGACGTGCCACAGCGCCCCGTGCGCGGCGTATGCCGCTTCCGCCGCCTCGCTAAGCGCCTGGCGATACGGCGAGTAATAGGCATCGATGCGATGACGCACCTCCGCCACCGTCAGCTTGCGGTCATACATCGGCATGCCGGGCAGCGCGTAACGGCGCAGCAGGCCCATGCCGCGCGCGGAGTATTTCTCGGGGGCGATAGGGTGCGGCCACGGGGCGTCGAGCATCTCGGCGTCGATATCGGTCACGGCACGATTGGCGTCGATGTAGGCCCGCGGGAATTTCGCGGCAATCAACGTGCCGCCATGACGCGGCACACTCGCCCACAGTTCGTCCACGAACGCGTCCCAGCCAGAGAGCAATGCTTCGCGCGGCGCGACCGTTGCGAAGTCATCCGGCATATCGAAGCCGCTGTGCGGCGAGTCGAACACGATCGGTAGCGACAGCTCGCACGGCGGCACGACCACGCAGACATCGTCGTGGCGCGGCATCGCGCCGGACTGGAAAGTGCCGGCCAAAGTCGTCGTGTTGTTTTCTTGCGTCACCATCAAAAATTTTTCCAACGTATCGGCGGCCACCTGACAGGCCGAAATCGCGGCGCCACATGCCGCCGAACCCTCAATGTCTTATTGATTAAAACAATGTATTAAAAATTAAGCCTCAAAAATTTGAGCCGGTCAAGCGAGGAATGTGCCATCGACGTAAGCCCTCGCACCCTCACATTTCCAACTCCTTGGAAAATCAACAAAATCCCCCGTGTTTCAGTCATTGAAATACGCTGTCTCACCGGATTTCGCCCTCATCCCGTCCATATTTTTTTCTCGACGGTTGACGCCTCCGCATTCTGGAATCGATAATTTTCAAAACATTGTTTTAATCAATAAGACATTCGTTAAAAAATCATTCAACACACACCTGGAGGGGGGATATGAAGCAGCAGGTTTGGCCAATCGCACGCGTGGCCGCAATGGGGATGGGGGTCGCAGCGCTGTCGGTGTTCAGCACGTCA
>JARLJF010000153.1 GCA_031291335.1 Pandoraea sp.
CCTGCGGCAGCACGACGTGACGAAAGACGGCAAAGCGGCTTAGTCCAAGGGCGGCGGCCGCTTGTGTCTGTCCGGCGGGCACCCCGCGCAGTCCGGCACGAATTTCTTCGCCGATGAACGCCGTCGTGTAGATCGTGAGGCCGAGGAAGCCGGCGAGCGTCTCGAGCGTCGGCCAGCGAATGTCGAACAGCACGAGATGCCAGCTGTGAGGTTGCGAGAGCCACTGCACGGCACCTGCGGGCAGCAGCGCCGCCACACCGAAGTACCAGAAGAACAGTTGCACCAGTAGCGGGGTGTTGCGCATGAGCGCGACGAAGGCGGTGGCGGGGCGTGCGAACAGCGCGTTACGCGAGTCGCGTGCGAGCGCCAGTCCGAAGCCAAGCCAGGTGGCAGTCGCGCTCACTGCGATCGCGAGCGCGAGCGTGACACCGAAGCCTTGCAGCAGCCAGCCGACATATTTCGGGGCGAGCCAGTCGATCATGACGGGATTTCCAATGCAAAACGCCGGGTGCGCACGAGGTTTTCACCCCGTGCGCCCCGGCGAGGCCGACGGGCAAGCGTCAGGCCTTGTCGCCGATCTTGAACAGACGCGGCAGCGGCTGGGCCGTGTTCGGGCCGAACCAGCGGTCGTAAATGTTGGCTGCGGTGCCGTCTTTTTCGAGCCCGCGCAGCGTGTCGTTCACGAACGCGGTCAGGCGGGCCTCACCCTTGGGAACGCCCACGCCCATGTAGTCGTTCGAAATCGTGAACGCCGGGATTTCGTAGTTTTGCTTGTCCGGCACGTTGGCCAACAGGCCGACGAGCTTCGGGCCATCCTGCGTGATCGCCTGGACCGTACCGGTACGCAGGGCGGCGAACGCGAACGGCGTGTCGTCGAACGCCACGATCGTGGCCTTCGGGAATTTCTCGCGCAGGGTGATTTCGTTGGTTGTGCCCTTGTCGGCGCCGATGCGCAACGCGCTCAGTTGATCCGGCGACGACAGCGTGCCCTTCTTCGCGAGGAACTGCTGACCCGACGAAAAGTACGGAATGCTGAAGTCGATCTGTTTGGCGCGCTCATCCGTGATGGTGAAGTTCGCCAGCACCAGGTCGACCTTCTTCGACGTGAGGAACGGAATGCGGTTGGCCGGGTTCGTCGGCTGGATTTCGAGCTTCACGCCGAGCTTGTCGGCCAGCGCTTTGGCATAGTCGACGTCGAGGCCGACGATCTTGTGCGATTTCGCGTCGACATAGCCGAACGGCGGATTGCTGTCGAAGGTGGCGACGCGCAGCACGCCGGCCTTCTTGATGTCGTCGAGCTTGTCAGCGTGTGCGGCGAGGGGGGCGAGGGCCGCGACCGAAAACAGGGCGGCGGCAAGAGTGGAAACAGCAAGTCGTGCGCGTGGTTGGCGAATATTGTTTTGCATGGCCTGTTGGGCTCCGTTATGCGTAGATCCGTCTCGGGTCCCGGTCTCGCCAACGCAAACGGTGGACAGACATCGGCGGGGACCGGCTGCGGGTAGCAGCGAGCGGGTTCTCTACGATAACGGCGCCTCTGCGCGCGCCCAACCAATCGATTTTTCTTAGCAAAACGCCGGCGCTGATAAGCGCCGGCGTTCATGTCGGGTCAGACGTGGCTGTGAAGCGGATCAGCCGTGGTGATCGTACCCGTGGTCGTGGTGGTCATCATGGCGATCCGGACCCCGGCCATGATCCCAGCCACCGCGGTTCAGTTCCCAGCCGTGCGGACCCTGATGCCAGGCCGGCGCGCGATACGCATACCCGGCGCGCGCCGTTTCCCAGTGACCGCCGCGCCACACGTGGCGGTGGCCATCCCAGTCCCAGAAGCCCGGCGCCCAGATATACCCGGCGCGCGGCGGGGGTACCGGCTCATAGCGCGGTGGCGGCGGTGCGCCGATGCTGATCGAAACGCCCACCTGGGCGTGGGCCGGGGCCACGGCGATACCGCCGAGCGTGGCCGCTACAAGCGCGATGGTCAGAGTCAGTTTTTTCATATTCGCCCCCTTGAAAGCGATGTCTTGGTACGTCTTCATCCTACGAGGGGAACGCGTCTTCTACTAAGCAAATAGTCGTAAAAAAGTGTTGGAAATGTTTCGTTCCATTCTCCGAAAAGCCGCATGAACCGGACGTTCGCCTCGTTTGGCAGGCGGTCGGGATTGCCTGTCGGGTGCGCTGCGAACGTCGGGCGTTACGCGTGTCTGGTGTGTTAGGAGAATCAGTAGCGTTACGCCTTTGACGCCAATGGCTCGACGAGCAGCGCGCGCCTTACACGATCGCGCACGTGGCGTCGGGGGGGGCGGGGTTGCAGTTGGCGTTGAGCGCGGGGCTCGGGGTGGCGTGTCTGAATGCGTCGGCAGCGGGCGCGGCGCTCACCCGTATCGAGACATTGATGCCGGGGCGGCGCTTGCCTTCGTTGCCGGAGGCCGAATTCCATCTGCTGCCCGCGCGCCGTGGTGAACCCGAGTGTCACATTGGCGCGCGATGCGCTCGTCGAGCAGCTTAGAGCGCGTTGAGCGGGATTTTCAGATAGCGCGTGCCGTTGGCTTCCGGCGGCGGCATGTCGCCTGCGCGGATGTTGACCTGCACGGCGGGCAGGATCAGCGTCGGCATGTCGAGCGTCCGGTCGCGCGCTTCGCGCATGGCGACGAAGGCGTTCTCGTCGATGCCGTCGTGCACGTGAATGTTCGCGCGGCGCTGCTCGCCGACCGTGGTCTGCCAATGGGCGGCACGGCCGGACGGCGGATAGTCGTGGCACATGAACAGGCGCGTCGAGTCGGGCAGCGACAGCAAACGGCGAATCGAGCGGAATAGTGTGTGTGCATTGCCGCCGGGAAAATCGCAACGCGCGGTGCCGACGTCGGGCATGAAAAGCGTGTCGCCAACGAACACCGCATCGCCCACGCGATAGGCCATATCGGCGGGCGTGTGGCCAGGCACGAACATCGCCTCGGCCTGCAATGCGCCGATAGCAAACGTCTCGCCGTCTTCGAACAGGTGATCGAACTGCGAGCCATCGGGCGGTACGTCGGCACCCAGATGGAACAGTTTCTTGAAAACATGCTGGACGTCGCGGATATGCGCGCCGATGGCGATGCGCCCGCCCACATGCTCCTTGAGCCAGCGTGCCGACGACAGGTGATCGGCGTGCGCGTGCGTCTCGAGAATCCAGTCGACGGTCAGCTTCTGCGCCGCGAGGAATTCGAGGACACGTTCGGCCGAGCCCGTGTGCGTGCGGCCTGCCTTGGGATCGTAGTCGAGCACCGGATCGATGATCGCCGCGTGACCGCCCGGCGCATCGAACACGACATACGTCACCGTAGCGGTGGCGGTGTCGAAGAAGGCTTCGATGTGTGCTGGCGTGGCTGACATGACCGGCTCCTGCAAAAATTTATCGATTCATATATTATAAATCAGTAAAGTGTACGCAATGGGCGTGTCATTTTGACGCCGCATCTCATTGCGCCGCGACTTCCTGATTTGCATCGATCCTGCCATGCCCCGAGTGACTGCGCTATCCCCTGTCGATCAGGCGACCGTTTCCGCAGACGTCGCGCCATTGGATGTCGCACGCCTGCGGATCGCCGCACGCGACGCCACGGTGCTGTTGCGCGCGCTCGCCAATGAAGACCGTCTGCTGATTCTGTGTCAGCTCACGCAAGGCGAGTTGTCCGTCGGCGAACTGGAAGTGCAACTCGACATCCGTCAACCGACGCTCTCGCAGCAACTTGCCGTGCTGCGCGCCGAGGCGCTGGTGACGACACGTCGTGACGGCAAACGCATCTACTATTCGGTCGCGGATGGCGAGGTTCTTGCTGTGCTCGCATGCCTCTACGATCAGTTTTGCCCGAAATCCTGATGGCTTCATTCTCCATTGCCACATCGCTCAACAGGACGCCTTGCCGATGACGCTCGACATGCTTCATTTCACACCATGGACCGCGTTGGCTGGTGGCGTGCTGATTGGTGCCGCCGCCGTCTGGCTGATGCTGGCGACCGGGCGCATCGCGGGCATTTCCGGCATTGTCGGCGGCCTTTTGGGGCCTCGTGGCGGGGATGTCGGCTGGCGCATCGCATTCATCGCCGGACTGATGCTGGCGCCTTGGGCGTACCGCGCGGTGGTCGTCGTGCCTGAAGCGCAGATCGATGCCGGCACCGCCATGCTTATCGCGGCCGGCCTGCTGGTTGGCTTCGGTACGCGACTAGGATCGGGCTGCACCAGCGGTCACGGTGTTTGTGGCCTTTCCCGATTGTCGTGGCGCTCTCTGGTCGCCACGCTGTGCTTCATGGCGACCGGCTTCCTGACGGTGTTTGTCGTGCGACATGTGCTGAACGTGGGAGGTGCCGCGTGAAGAAGCTGGTCTTCGCATTCATTGGCGGCCTCGTCTTCGGGCTCGGGCTGATTCTTGCGGGCATGGCCAATCCGGCGAAGGTGCTGGGCTTTCTCGATCTCGCCGGCAAGTGGGACCCGTCGCTGGCGTTCGTGATGGGCGGGGCCATCGCGGTGGGGCTCATCGGGTTCCGGTTGGCGCATTCACGCGCACTGGCCTGGACGGGCGAGCCGCGTGTCTGGCCCGCCTTGCGCGGTCTCGACAAACGGCTGGTGCTCGGTGCGTTGCTGTTCGGCGTCGGCTGGGGGATCGCAGGGATTTGCCCGGGCCCGGCGGTGGTGTTGCTTGGCGCGGGGTCCGGTAAAGGGCTGTTGTTTGTGGTCGCGATGATCGCCGGTATGGCGCTTCACGTGCTTTTCGCCCGAACGAATAGCAAGGAAAGCGGCAGGCAACAACGACAATAACGCCCGCGGCTCAATGCTTGCGGGCCAGCTCGGTACCCGCATCGGCGGGCAGTTGGCGGGTGACGGGGATCGACAGCCACGAGAACAGCCCGATCACGAGAAACGCCGGGAGGAAGTCGCCGGCCGTCAGCTGTTCGTGGCCGGCCAGCCGACTGCTCGCCTGTAGCACCATCCCCGAAATCGTCACGCCCAACCCCAGCGACAACTGCTGCACCACGCTCGCGAGGCTCGTCGCCCGGCTGGCATCGGCACTCGCAATGTCGGCATACACGATCGAATTCAGGCAAGTGAACTGCAGCGACGGGAAGAAGCCGCCGAACGCCACGACGCCCAGCATCACCAACACGGGGGTGTTGTGCGTGAACAGGCCGTAGGACGCAAGCGCCAGCCCGGCCAGCGCCGCATTGACGATCAGCACCTGACGGAAGCCGAATTTCGCTAGCACCCGTTGCGCAATCGCCTTCATGAAAATCGCACCGAATGCCGAGGCGCAGGTAATCATGCCGGATTCGAACGGATCCATATGCAGCCCTTCCTGCAAGGCCAATGGCAGCAGGAAGGGCACTGCCCCCAGACCGATACGGAAGAGTGAGCCGCCGACGACACTGGCGTGGAACGTCGGGATACGCAGCAGACGAAAGTCGAGCAGCGGCGCTTCTACCCGATTGGCGTGCCACCAGTACGCGTAGACGAACAACGCGCCCAACACGCACATGGTGATCACGACGCTGTCAGCGACCTGATGTTCGCCGATCATGGCGAGCCCGAGCATGAGCAGACCGCTGCCAAGCGCGGAGAGGACGAAACCGAGAGTGTCGAGGCGTCCGGCGTCCCCGCCGCGCTCGTTGTCGATGTACTTGCCCGCGAGGTAGATGCCGAGCAGGCTGACCGGAATATTGATGAAGAAGATCCAGCGCCAGTGCAGATAGGCCGTGATCGCGCCACCGAGCGGCGGGCCGATGACCGGGCCGAGCAGGGCAGGCATCGTCAGATAGCCAATGGCCTTGACCAGATCATGCTTGGGCACCGCCCGGAAGATCACGAGGCGGCCGACCGGCACCATCATCGCGCCGCCTACGCCCTGCAAGAAGCGGGCGAACACGAACGTCGGCAGCGAAAACGACAGTGCGCACAGGATCGATCCGGCCATGAAGATGCCGATCGCGGTACGAAAGACGTTACGCGCACCGAAGCGGTCGGATACCCAGCCGCAGATCGGAATGAAGATGCCGAGCCCGACCACATAAGCGGTGAGCGCCATCTTCAGGGAAATCGGGTCCTGATGGAGGTCGCGTGCCATGGCGGGCAGCGAGGTAGTGATCACCGTCGCGTCGATGTTCTCCATGAACAGGGCGCAAGCGATGATGAGCGGGATAATGACGGCGCGCGACACGATGGGGGAAACGGCTGGCGCAAAGACTTCGATTCTCCCATGATTCAAGCGTGTGCTTCAATCTCGAAGGCGACGCTCATCGCTTGTCTGCCGCCAATTCCTGGGCCCCCAGCCGGTAAAGCACATGGCGGCGCAGTCGATGACCGAACGGAATCAGCGGGTGCATGAAGTCTTCCTCGGGGCAGTGATGCATGCCGATACGCTGCATGACAGACCTTGAGCGAACGTTGGCTGGCACAGTGAACGAGACCAGCCCGTCGAGGCCGAGCGTGCCGAATGCGAACTGCACCGCGGCGTGCGCCGCTTCCGTCGCGTACCCCTTCGACCACCATGCTTGTGCCAGCCGCCAGCCGATCTCCACCGCCGGGGCGAACGGGGCGTCGAAACCCACTCGCATCAGACCGACGAAGCCGGCGAAAGGTGTCACGCCCGGAATCTCCAGCGCCCAGGGGCCGAACCCATGCGTCTCGATATGCTGCGCCAACCGGTGGGCGACGGCGTCGCTTTGGGCCCGATCGAGCGTCGTCGGAAAGTGGCGCATGACGTCGCGATCGGCGTTGAGTGCGGCGAAAAGCGGCAGATCCTCCGTGCGCCACTGACGCAGGATCGTGCGCTCCGTGGTGAGCGTGGGCGCCGGCGTGCCGAAAGGCGAGTGCGAATCCGCGGCAATGGTCGAAGTCGTCATGCGCTCAAAATCCCTGTTGAATCAGTTCGAATTCAGACGGCAATTACCGATTAAGACTAATCAGGATTGACTTAATTTCGTCTGCGCGAGTGCAGACGCCCGGCGGCAGGCCTTGTCGCGCGGGCCTCGGCGAGCGTCTACGCGCCCGCGAATTGTCCTATCTTACGAAAACTCTTTCGATTCGGGAAATGAGATCGGCGCATGGGATTGACGTATACGTCAACAAATCGAAGGAGGTACTGTGCTGTCCCGATTTATGGGTATCGCGACTACCGAAGGGGCACCGACACGATATACGGGGATATTGGCTCGATATCGGAAAACCGCGCATTGAGAGGTGCGACGGGCATGACATCCGCTGATACCAATTGAGCGTCGGACGAAAGCCTTCTAAACATAAGGGTCAATTCTCAACTTCGGTTATCCGTAAATTGCGGCACTCAGATGCGAATAATCCGAATGAGTACAGTACTTCGGATAACAGAATGATCGGATTTCACTTAAATATTTTGGATCGTATATCTTGCGTGTCGAATGATCGAAACATCGGTGCCGTGGGCACTGGAATGCGATGTCGGCAAATACTTACAAAATCTTGCAGGATGGGGCGTGAACCCATAGTGCCGAGAGGAGTCCTGATCACTGTGCGGAGAATCCGTCCCAAATTACGAGGCAATTGGCATCGCTTATCGAGGGATATCGACAGCGCGTACACAACGGTAATCCCGGATTCGTGCCCCGATTCTGTGCATTTTCTGAAGCATCGATCGGACGATTCAATGAGACTTGTGCGTTCTCAGCCTCATTTGATGGAAATGCCATTTTCAAATTATTAAAACTCGTGCTATTTTAAGTGGCGATCCATTTTAACAACGTAAGGACACGCCAGATGGCAAGCTATAAGGAACTCGTCGCGCAACGCGAAAAGATCGAAAAGCAAATCGAAGAGGCCCGGACCCGTGAAGTGGCCCAGGTCATCGCCGAAGTCAAACAAAAGATCCAGGAATATGAACTGACTGCGAAGGATCTGGGTCTTGCCACGACGGACGGTCGCCGCCGCGCCGCGCGTGCGCAGATTGCACCGAAGTACATGAATCCGGCAACCGGCGAAACGTGGTCGGGCCGCGGCCGCGCGCCGAAGTGGGTCGGGAAGAACAAAGAGAAGTTCCTGATCAAGTAATCCCGTCATACGCCGGCGAAAGCCGGACTGGCATTGCCGGTCACATGCCAGGGAGGTCGGGGAGCCGACAGTCGCCGTGACGCTCACTCGTCAAGCGCTTGCCAACTCAACCGTGTCCCTGAGAGCAGTAAAGCAGCAGCCCAGTAGTCGCATTGCCCCCCAACCTTGGATCGCCTGGCTGTGGCTTGATGTGATGCAGTGTCTGAAAAGTCAAAACCCGCCGTTCGGTTTGCCGACGGCGGGTTTTTTCATTTCAGGCGACCAGACTCATGCCTTATTCCGCGCCGGGATCGTCCGGCGGGAACATCAGGGTGACTTGCAGGCCACCTGTGGCGCGGTTGCTGAACGACACGCGTCCGCCCAGTTGCTGGGTGAGCTTGTCGACGATGGCGAGGCCGAGTCCGCAATGGGCATTGCCGCCGCGCGCCGGATCGAGTCGGACGAAGGGTCGTACGATCCGGTTGATATCTTCATTCGGAATGCCCGGACCACTGTCTTCGATCACGAGACGCCAGCCGCTGGCGTCCTGTGACGTGCGGATCGCGAGCGGTGCTCGCCCGTACGTCACGGCGTTATCGAGCAGGTTGTTCACGATGCGCTCGAGATAAGTCTGCCGCAGTCTGAAGCCCGGTCCGGCCTGCAGATCCAGCTCAATCGCATAGCCCTGGTCGAGGAACGGGGCAATCAGCGACGGAATACGCGCTTCCACCGGCGACGCCGCGCTGTCCATTTCAATGCCCCGGGCAAACAGCAGGAACTGATCGACGATCCGGGTCATCGATTCGGCGTCGCGCGTGATGCCTTCGCTCATTTGCACGTCGTCGATCATTTCGGCGCGCAGACGCAATCGCGCGAGCGGCGTCTTCAGATCGTGGGCGATACCGGCGAGCATCGTATTGCGCTCGCGGTCGGTCTGCACGATGTCGTGACTCATGCGGTTGAAGCGCTCGGTCAGTTGACGCAACTCGAGCGGGCCGCGCTCCTTGACCTGCGTTCGAATGCGGTGGGTCGCGAGTTGCTCGGCAGCCGCAGCCATATCCCGCACCGGTCGCTGCAATTGCCAGGCGGCAAACAACGCAAAGATGACGGTGATGCCGAGCACGGCGGCCAGGCCCGGCAGAATCGTGGCGGTGCCCGGCGGGTTGCGCACGGACAAAACGGGCGTGGCGATCCAGTAGTCGCGGCCCGGCAGGCGCGCCCAGATGCGTGGCGGCGGTGTGCGCTCCACGCGCAATTGCGTGCCGGCCGGCAGACGCCGGGCAAGCTCCGTCGTCAGGCGGGCGTTTTTGCTGGTCGGCTCGAACACGTCGCTATGCGCGAACGAGACCGGTACCACTTGCACGAGATCGGGCAACGTGAGCGTTGAGCTGCCATCGTGGACTTCCGCTGCGGCCTTGATGATGAAGGCCATCTGCTCGGCGGCGTTCTGCACGCGCGTGTCGTCATGATCGCTGCGCAGGATCGTGAGATACGAGAAATGGCTGATGACGAGCGCTGCAATGATGAGCACCGCCAGCCGGCCAAACAGAGTGTCGAAACGGCCTTTCATACAATGCTCCGCATGCGGGCCGGGGGAAACAGTATCGGCGTCATGCCGGAGTCCTTCTCAGACCGGGAGTGGATACCTTCGAACATGACGACGGCAAAAGCCGCGTTTGACACCGGTCCATCAACCGATGGCCATCTCGGCACGTTGGCCGTCGGGAACGAAGATATAACCGCGCCCGCGCACGGTCTGGATAAAGCGCGGGCTCTGCGCGTCTTCGTCGAGCAAACGGCGCAAGCGCCAGATCTGCACGTCGATGCCGCGGTCGTTGACGTCGCTGTCGGCGCCGTAGAGCAATTCGATGATGCGCTCGCGCGAGAGCACCTGCATGGCGTGGTTCACCAGCAGACGCAGCAAGCCGTATTCACCGTCCGAAAGCGTGAGCAACTGCGCATCGCGGGTCAGCGTGCGGCTGCGGAAGTCGAGCACGAACGGCCCGAACGTGTAGTTCTCGCGCTGCTCGGGCACGGCGGCGTCGGGCGTCTTGCGACGGCGCAGCACGGCGTTGATCCGGGCCAGCAACTCGCGCGGGCTGAAGGGTTTGCCGAGATAGTCGTCGGCCCCGATTTCCAGACCCACGATGCGGTCGATCTCGTCGCTGCGCGCCGTGAGCAGAATCACCGGCACATCGTCGTTGCGGGCACGCAGGTCACGCAGTGCGGTGAGGCCATCGACCTTGGGCATCATCAGGTCGAGCACGATCAGGGCGGGACGCTCGCGCTCAAGGCGTGCGGCCAGCCCGTCACCATCGTGCATCACCGCGACCGAGAAGCCGTGGCGGCTCAGGTACTCGCGCAGCAAATCACGCAGATCGGGATCGTCGTCGACAACAAGAATCTTCATATTCGTTCGGACAGGTAGTGTGGTCATGATAGTGGCCTCCCCGCGCGGCTTGACACGCGTTTTGTTTCCGGACATTACAGTCTTGGTCGTCTGTAACGATGCGTAATAATAGAGCGAGCTTCGATTACGCACGAGTTTCTTGCGCATCACGTAAGCTTCGCTCTACTCAGCACGCCGCCGTTTTCGTTGTTTTCCCCGTTTTGGCGGCATATTCGGCACACCCAATCGCACCTCTCGCACAACGAGAGCGCTGCGACCAGGCACTGCTGGGCACGGCACGGCACTGCGAGACACGGCGCACAGGGTGCGACGCGAACCATCGGCCGCGCTGCGGGTCTTTCAGCAGCAACCTCTTCGCTTGCCGGCAGGGAAAGCTGTTGTAAGTGCCCATTGCATCGGGCTTTCACGACGGTCTGCTATGCTGATCAGCCAAAACCGGCGTGAGGCGCTGTCTGGAGTGATTCCGGGCGCTCCCGGCTAAATTGCCGCGCCGCAGCAATCAGATAAAAAAGTACGTCGTCCGCACTGGACGAATCCGCTAACTACTCCGCTGTTACGAGGAAGTCATGACCGAGCACGGTCCCCACGGTTCGGAACAACCGAACGGTTCTGATCGGCCCACGTCCCCCACCCCCGGGGCGCAACCTAATATAGGAGCAGTCCATGCACCTTCGCGCACGCGCCGCTGGCTCGTGCCGGGCGTCATCGGACTGATCGTCGTGCTCATCGCCGGTGGGGTGTACTACCGTCTGCATTCCCAAAACGCGCAAGGACCGGCTCAGGCCGGCGGTCGCCGTGGCGGCCCGCCCGCCGGTATGGCCGGCGCTGGGGCCCCTGCCACGCCGGTCACGGCGGTCGAAGCGAAGACGGGCGACCTGCCGGTCTTCCTCAACGGGCTGGGCACCGTGACCCCGACGCGCAGCGTCACCGTGCACTCACGGGTCGATGGCCAGCTCATGAAGGTGCACTTCAAGGAAGGCGACATGGTCAAGGAAGGCCAGTTGCTTGCCGAAATCGATCCGCGGCCGTTCCAGGTGCAGGTCACGCAGATGGAGGGCCAACTCGCCCACGATCAGGCGCTGCTCAAGAATGCCCAGCTTGACCTGGCGCGTTACGAGACCTTGCTCAAGCAGGACTCGATCGCCGGTCAGACCGTCGACACCCAGCGCGCGCTCGTCAAACAGTACGAAGGGACGGTCAAGGCCGACGAGGGCCAACTCGGCAACGCGCGTCTGCAATTGAACTATGCGAGCGTGACCGCGCCGGTCTCCGGGCTCGCGGGGCTGCGTCAGGTCGATCCGGGTAACATCATTCACGCGTCGGACACCAACGGTATCGTGATCATCAATGAGGTCACGCCGATTACCGTCGTCTACACCATTCCCGAAGACAACCTGCCGAAAGTGGTCAAGCGCTCGCGCGGCGGCGAGACGCTGCTCGTCGAGACCTTCGATCGCGCTGGCAAGATCAAGCTGGCCACCGGCAAGCTCGCGTCCATCGACAACCAGATCGATACGACGACCGGTACCGTCAAGCTCAAGGCCGAGTTCGCCAATAGCGACGGTTTGCTGTTCCCGAACCAGTTCGTCAACGTGAAGATGCTGGTCGACACGCTCAAGGGCGCCACGCTGGTGCCGAGCGCCGCCGTGCAGCGCGGCACGCAGGGCAGTTTCGTCTACGCCGTGCAACCGGACCAGACCGTCAAGCTCAAGACCGTGAAGCTCGGACCGACCGACGGCACCAACGTGGCGGTGGAGTCGGGCGTCGCGCCGGGCGAGAAACTCGTGATCGACGGCATGGACAAGCTGCGTGACGGCGCCAAGGTCGAAGTGATTACCGCCGAGAGCCGCGCGGCGGCCGTCGCGCCGCGTGCCCCGGGCGAGAAGCGCAGCGGCAACGGAAACGGCGGGCATCGCCGTTCGGCGCAATAGGACGCCGTCGCGTGAAGTCACGCGACGCCCTGCGCGCCCCAGCCCGACCACGCCCCCAGAGACGCCCTTCGACGTAGCCAATGAATCCGTCCCGCCCGTTTATTCTCCGACCGGTCGCCACATCGTTGCTGATGCTGGCGATTCTGCTTGCCGGTTTCGTCGCCTACCGGCTGCTGCCACTCTCGGCGCTGCCCGAAGTCGACTATCCGACCATTCAGGTGGTCACGCTCTATCCGGGCGCGAGTCCGGACGTGATGACCTCGTCGGTCACGGCCCCACTGGAGCGTCAGTTCGGCCAGATGCCGGGCCTGAACCAGATGTCCTCGACCAGTTCGGGCGGCGCGTCGGTGATCACCTTGCAGTTCTCGCTCGACCTCGGCCTCGACGTGGCCGAGCAGGAAGTGCAGGCCGCGATCAACAGCGCCAGCAACTTGCTGCCGAGCGATCTGCCGATGCCGCCGATCTACAACAAGGTCAATCCGGCCGACACGCCGATTCTGACGCTGGCGATCATGTCGAAGACCATGCCGCTGCCCAAGCTGGAGGATCTGGTCGACACGCGTGTTGCGCAAAAGATCTCGCAGTTACCGGGCATCGGCCTGGTGAGCATTTCGGGCGGGCAGCGTCCGGCCGTCCGTATTCAGGTCAATCCGCGCGCGATCACGTCGTACGGCTTGAATATCGAAGACGTTCGCACGTCCATTGCGGCGGCCAACGTCAATCAGGCGAAGGGGAGTTTCGACGGTCCGCTGCGGGCCTCGACCATCGACGCCAACGACCAGCTCGCCTCGGCCGACGAGTACCGCAATCTGGTCATTGCCTATAAGAATGGCGGCCCGATCCGGCTTTCCGACATTGCCGACGTCATCGACGGCGCCGAGAACACCAAACTCGCCGCGTGGGCCGACACCACGCCAGCCATCGTGCTGAACGTGCAGCGCCAGCCGGGCGCGAACGTGATCGAGACGGTCAACAAGGTCAAGGCGCTGTTGCCGCAGTTGCAGGCGGCGCTGCCGGGCAGCATCGACGTCAAGTTGCTCACCGATCGCACCACGACGATTCGCGCCTCGGTCTCCGACGTGCAGTTCGAACTGATCCTCGCCGTTGCCCTCGTGGTGATGGTGATCTTCCTGTTCCTGCGCAACGTCTCGGCGACCATCATCCCGAGCGTGGCCGTGCCGCTGTCGCTGGTCGGCACGTTCGGCGTGATGTATCTGGCGGGTTTCTCGATCAATAACCTGACGCTCATGGCGCTCACCATCGCGACCGGCTTCGTGGTCGACGACGCCATCGTGATGATCGAGAACATCGCGCGCTACATGGAGCAGGGGGAGAAACCGTTGCAGGCGGCGCTCAAGGGCGCGGAACAGATCGGCTTCACGATCATTTCGCTGACCTTCTCGCTGATCGCCGTGCTGATTCCGCTGCTGTTCATGGGCGATGTCGTCGGGCGCTTGTTCCGGGAGTTCGCGATCACGCTGGCGGTGTCGATCCTCATCTCGGCCGTGGTGTCGCTCACGCTCACACCCATGATGTGCGCGAAGCTGCTGCGCCATGTGCCGGAAGAGAAGCAGGGCAAGTTCTATCGGAAGACGGGCGAAATCTTCGACCGCATCATCGCGAAGTACGGCGAATGGCTCACGTGGGTGCTCGATCGTCAGACGGCGACGCTGTTCGTCGCGCTCGGCACGCTCGTGCTCACGGTGCTGCTTTACATGTGGGTGCCGAAGGGCTTCTTCCCGGTGCAGGACACGGGGGTGATCCAGGGCATATCCGAGGCGCCGCAGTCGATCTCGTTCGCGGCGATGGGGGAGCGGCAGCAGGCGCTGGTCGCCGCCGTGCTCGAAGATCCGGCGGTCGAGTCGGTGTCCTCGTTCATCGGCGTGGATGGCGTGAACGCCACGCTTAACAGCGGGCGTCTGCTCATCAACCTGAAAGAAAAGGGGGTGCGCGGGCTCGATGCCTCGGAAGTCATCCGCCGCATTCAACCCGAAGTCGCGAAAGTGCCCGGCATCACCCTCTATATGCAGCCGGTGCAGGATCTGACCATTGAAGACCGCATCAGCCGCACGCAATACCAATTCACGCTGCAGGACCCGAGTCTGGATACGCTCGGTGTCTGGGTGCCGAAGCTCGTCGAGAAGTTGCAACACGTGCCGCTGTTGGCGGACGTCACGAGCGATCTGCAAGTCAACGGCCTGCAGGCGTATGTGGACATCGATCGCGATACGGCGAGCCGTCTGGGCGTGACCCCGTCGGCCGTCGATCAGACGCTTTACAGCGCCTTCGGTCAGCGGCTGATCTCGACGATCTACACGCAGGCGTCGCAGTATCGTGTGGTGCTCGAAGTGGCAGATGACTTCCAGCGCGGGCCGTACGCCCTCAAGGGCATTTACGTCGCGTCGGCCTCGGGCGTGCAGGTGCCGCTCACCTCGTTCGCGAAGATTGTGGAAAAGCCCACGCCGCTGGCGATCAACCATCAGGCGCAGTTCCCGGCTGCGACGATCTCGTTCAACCTCGCCAAGGGCGCCTCGCTGGGTGACGCCGTGAAGGCGATTACGCAGGCCGAGGACGCCATCGGCCTGCCCGTGAGCACGCAGACGACGTTCCAGGGGGCGGCGCAGGCCTTCCAGGCGTCGCTCTCCAATACGTTGTGGCTGATTCTCGCGGCGGTGGTAACGATGTACATCGTGCTGGGCGTGCTCTATGAGAGCTACATCCACCCGATCACCATTCTGTCGACGCTGCCGTCGGCCGGTGTGGGCGCGTTGCTGGCGCTCATGGTCTCCGGCAACGACATCAGCATCATCGCGATCATCGGCATCATTTTGCTGATCGGTATCGTGAAGAAGAACGCCATTATGATGATCGACTTCGCGCTCGAGGCGGAGCGCGAGCACGGCATGGCGCCGCGCGAGGCGATCTATCAGGCGTGTCTGCTGCGTTTCCGTCCGATTCTGATGACGACGATGGCCGCTGTGCTGGGCGCACTGCCGCTCATGCTGGGTTCCGGTGTGGGCTCCGAGCTGCGTCAGCCGCTCGGTATCACGATGGTCGGCGGCCTGATGGTCAGTCAGGTGCTGACGCTCTTCACCACGCCGGTGATCTACCTGTGGTTCGACCGCTGGGCAGCGCGGGCGCGCGACTGGCGTGAACGGCACTTCGGACCGTCAGACGACCACGCGCATGACGATCATGGCGATCACGGCAACCCGGGCGGCGGCGCTGGCCCGGTCACTACGGACGGCCCGGCACGATGAACCTGTCGGCCGTCTTCATCAGGCGCTCGGTCGCGACCGTCCTGCTCACCATCGGGGTGACGCTGGCAGGCATCGTCGCGTTCGGGCTGCTGCCCATCTCGCCGCTGCCGCAGGTCGATTTCCCGACAATCTCCGTGTCTGCATCGCTGCCGGGCGCCAGTCCCGAGACGATGGCCGCCAGCGTGGCTACGCCGCTGGAGCGCTCGCTCGGTCGCATTGCCGGCGTGACGGAAATGACGTCGAGCAGTTCGCTGGGATCGACTCGTGTCACACTGCAATTCGATCTCTCGCGTGACATCAACGGCGCGGCGCGCGACGTGCAGGCCGCCATTAATGCTGCGCGCAGTCTGTTGCCGTCGGGGCTGCCGAGCAATCCGACCTATCGCAAGGTGAATCCGGCCAGCGCGCCGGTGATGATCATTGCGTTGACGTCCGAGAGTATGACGCGCGGGCAGATGTACGACGCCGCGTCGACCATCCTCGCGCAGAAGATCTCGCAGCTCGAAGGCGTCGGCGACGTGACCGTTGGCGGCAGTTCGTTGCCGGCGGTGCGTGTCGAACTCAACCCCACGGCGCTCAACAAGTACCAGATTCCGCTGGAGACGGTGCGCACCGCGATTCAGGCGGTCAACGCGAATCGTCCGAAGGGAGCGCTTGAAGACGGCGACCAGCGCTGGCAGATTCTCGCCAACGATCAGGCGAAGACGGCGAAGGAATACCTGCCGGTCATCGTCACCTATCAGGACGGGCGGCCGGTGCGTCTGGCCGATATCGCCGACGTGGTCGACTCGGTGCAGGACTTGCGCAATGCGGGTTCCGCTAACGGCAAGCCCTCGGTGTTGCTCATCATCACGACGCAGCCGGGCGCGAACATCATCGAGACGGTCGACGGCATCAACAAGATCCTGCCGAATCTGCGTGCCTCGATCCCGGCCGCGATCAATCTCGACGTGGTGATGGACCGCACGCCGACGATCCGCGCGTCGCTCAAGGAAGTCGAGCGCACGCTGCTGATCTCGATCGCGCTCGTCATCATGGTGGTCTTCCTCTTCCTGCGGAACTGGCGTGCCACGTTGATTCCGAGCGTGGCCGTGCCGGTCTCGCTGATCGGCACGTTCGGGGTGATGTACCTGTGCGGCTTCAGTCTCGATAACCTGTCGCTCATGTCGCTCACCATTGCGACGGGCTTCGTGGTGGACGACGCCATCGTGGTGCTGGAGAACATCTCGCGTCACATCGAGGAGGGACTGAGTCCGCTGGCGGCGGCGCTCAAGGGCACGCGCGAAGTGGGCTTCACCGTACTCTCGATGAGTATTTCGCTGGTGGCGGTGTTCATTCCGCTGCTGTTGATGGGCGGCATTGTGGGGCGTCTGTTCCGTGAATTTGCGGTCACGCTCTCGGCGGCCATCATGGTCTCGCTGGTCGTCTCGCTGACCACTACGCCGATGATGTGTGCGCGTCTGCTCAAGGGCAAGCCTGCCCCGGGCGTGCCTGCCGGTGCGGCGCCCCTCGCCCCGGAGCCGCCGCCGCGTCCGTCCATCTGGACGCGCATGGGCGCTTGGACCGAGCGCGGCTTCGACGCCATGCTGCGCGAGTACGAACGTTCGCTGTCGTGGGCGCTGCGTCACGGGCCCCTGATGTTGCTGATTCTGTTCGCGACGATCTGCCTGAACGTGTGGCTCTACACCGTGGTGCCCAAGGGCTTCTTCCCGCAACAGGACACCGGGCGGATGATTGGCTTCATTCAGGCCGATCAGGCGATCTCGTTCCAGGCGATGGAGAAGAAGCTGGCCGACTTCATCAAGATCGTGCAGGCCGACCCGGATGTCGCAACCGTGACGGGCTTCACGGGCGGGTCGAACCGCAACGGCGGCTCGATGTTCGTCACGCTCAAGCCGCTGGGCGAGCGCAAGCTGACGGCCGATCAGGTCATTGCGCGTCTGCGCGGCAAGCTGGCCAAGGAGCCGGGCGCGATGCTCTATCTGCAATCGGTGCAGGACATTCGGGTGGGCGGACGCTCGAGCAACGCGCAATATCAGTACACGTTGCAGGCCGATGACCTTCAGCAGTTGCGCGAGTGGGAGCCGAAGGTGCGCAACGCGATCTCGCGTCTGCCGAATCTCGTCGACGTCAACACCGACCAGCAGGACAAGGGGTTGCAGACGACGCTCGATGTCGACCGCGATCAGGCGTCGCGACTGGGGCTCACGATGAGCCAGATCGACAACGTGCTCAACGACGCCTTCGGTCAGCGGCAGGTCTCCACCATCTACAACCCGCTCAATCAGTACAAGGTCGTGATGGAAGTGGCGCCGCAATGGTGGCAAAGTCCCGAATCGCTCAAGGACATCTACGTGGTGACGTCGGCAGGCGCGCAGGTGCCGCTCTCGGCGTTCTCGCGTTACCGGCCGACGAACACGGCGCTGGGGGTCTCGCACCAGGGGCAGTTCGCGGCGAGCACGATTTCGTTCAACTTGCCGCCGGGAGTCTCGCTCTCCGAGGCGCAGGCGTCGATCAACGATGCCGTCGGCCGGTTGGGCATGCCTACGTCGGTACAAGGCAGCTTCCAGGGCACGGCGCAGGCCTTCCAGTCTGCCTTGTCGTCGCAGCCGCTCCTGATCCTGACGGCGCTGCTCACGGTGTACATCGTGCTGGGCGTGCTCTATGAGAGCTACATCCATCCGCTCACCATTCTGTCGACGCTGCCGTCGGCGGGCGTGGGGGCGTTGCTGGCATTGTTGCTGTTCAACACCGAGTTCAGCATCATCGCGCTCATCGGGGTGATTCTGCTGATCGGTATCGTGAAGAAGAACGCGATCATGATGATCGACTTCGCGCTCGATGCCGAGCGGCGCCAGAACATGTCGCCGCGCGACGCCATTTATCACGCGTGCGTGCTGCGTTTCCGTCCGATCATGATGACCACGATGGCCGCCATGCTCGGGGCGATTCCGCTCGCGCTGGGCACAGGCGACGGCGCGGAGTTGCGCCAGCCGCTGGGGATCTCCATCGTGGGTGGCCTGCTCGTGAGTCAGGTGCTCACGCTCTACACGACGCCGGTGGTGTATCTGTATCTCGACCGCGTACGCCTGCGCTGGGCGCGGTGGCGCTCACGTGGCCGCACCGGCCACAGCGACGTCGGGGAGGTGGGTCATGGTTGATGCCGTTCATCGCCTGCGCCGCGCGCTTTTCAGCGTGCTTCCCGCTGTGTCTTCCGAAACTTCTGTCCCGGCCGATGGGCCGATGCATGCCATGTCCCGACCCGTGAATCGTCAAGTCCCTACCGTTCGCTCTCATGCGGGAACTACCGCGGCAGCGGGGCAAGGGCGGGGTGTGGGGGCGTCGCCCCGCATGCGCCGTACGGCATCGTTCGTGGCCGCGAGCGCCGTATTGTGGCTCGCAGGTTGCGCGGTGGGACCGGATTATGTGCGTCCGGACGTCGATACGCCCGCCGCGTTCAAGGAAACCGGTGACTGGAAGCTCGCCGAGCCCAGCGATGCCGTGTCCAAGGGCGATTGGTGGGCGATCTATCAAGACCCGGTGCTCTCCGAGTTGATGGCGCAGGTCGACATCAACAATCAGAACATCAAGGTGGCCGAGGCCAACTATCGGCAGGCGCTGGCGGTGGCCTCGCAAGCCCGTTCGGCATTCTTCCCGACGATTGGCGCCGACGCAGGCCTCACGCGCGCCAGTTCGCGTGTGAGCAATTCGGCAGTGAGCGGCTCGGGCGTGGGCGGCATCTCGAACAGCTATAGTCTGTCGGGCACGGCAAGTTGGGAGCCGGACATCTGGGGCAGCGTGCGTCGCTCGGTCGAGGCCGGGAATGCCAGCGCCGAGGCGAGTGCAGCCGATCTGGCTAACGCGCGTCTGTCGGCACAGGCGCTGCTCGCGCAGAACTACTTTGACCTGCGTGTGACCGATGCGCAGCGTGCGTTGCTGGACCGCACGGTCGCGGCCTACGAACAGACGCTCAAGCTAACGCAGAACCAGTACGCGGTGGGCGTCGCACAGCGCTCGGACGTGATTCAGGCGCAAACGCAATTGCAGTCGGCGCAGGCATCCGCGATCGATATCGAAGTGACGCGTGCCCAACTGGAACATGCGATTGCGTTGCTCGTGGGCAAGGCGCCGGCAGCGTTCGCGCTGACCCCGGCGCCATTGCGCGCCGCATTGCCACCGGTGCCGGTCAGCCTGCCGTCGAAGTTGCTGGAGCGCCGCCCCGACATTGCGGCGGCCGAGCGCTCGGTCGCGGCGGCGAATGCGAAGATCGGCGTGGCGAAAGCGGCCTTCTTCCCGAGCCTCACGCTCGCAGCCACTGGGGGGTTCCAGAGCAGCAGCTTTGCCAACTGGCTGACGTTGCCGAGCCGTTTCTGGTCGGTCGGCCCCGCGCTTGCGGCCACGCTCTTCGACGGCGGCCTGCGTCGTGCGCAGACCGACGCGGCCATCGCGGCGTACGACGCACAGGTCGCGACCTATCGTCAGACCGTGCTGACGGCGTTCCAGTCGGTCGAGGACAATCTGGCCGCGCTGAACTATCTGGGACGCGAGTCCGTCGTGCAGACCCAGGCGGTGCAGTCGTCGCGCGAAGCGCTGCAACTGATCCTGAATCAGTACAAGGCAGGGACGGTCAGTTTCCAGAATGTGTTGACCGCACAGGCCACCGCGTTCACCACGGAACGTACGGCGCTGACGATCGTCGGTCGTCAATTCACCGCGAACGTGCTGCTGGTGACGGCGCTCGGCGGTGGCTGGCATGGGTTGCCGTCCGAGGGCGCAACCAGCGCTGTGCCGGAGGCCGCTGCGGTGCCCGCCGCGGCTAACCCCGCGAACGGCGGCAGCGCGCAAGAGTAAAGCGCCGGCCGGACAGCGTTGCCGCTTGCCGGTCGAGTCTCGTCATCGACCGGCAAATCTTCTGCACGCCTAGATTTCCAACTACGCATTTTCCGACGCTCACGGCGTGCGGATCACTAAATCCGGTCTCGGTGTTTAAGGTAATTCCGAACTTCACAATCGGAATGCCGGAAGTGCCTGCCGCGAATCTTCAGACTACCGGTGACGCGAGTAGCACAGACCATGGTGTCGTGCGTCTGTGCAATTTCACCTCTGAGCAAGTCCCATCAAGTCGTTTGGCGGCAGTACCCGCTCTATCAGGCAGCATGCGGAGGTCTCGCACGTTGACCACACTGCGTGGCAGGTGTGCCCGCCCATATCGACTATGTGAGGTTTCCCATCCGGTCGGCATGATTCCTTTTTGCCAGAATGGACGCGCTTCGTTGCGATGGCAGGCGCGAAGCACCGTGCGCACCTTGCGTGCGGTGACGGTGCTGTCAGATGACGAAAAAAGGGAGGGGACAACGATGACGATCAATGTCGTGGTCGCGGACGACCATCCGATTGTGCGCTACGGAATACGACGTCTGCTCGAAGAGCGGGAAATGATTCATCTGGTCGGCGAAGCGGCCAATTCGTCAGAGCTCGTGAGTTTGCTGGCCAAGTCGCCATGCGACATTCTCGTGACCGATTTTTCGATGCCGGGAGGCAATTTCAAGGACGGGCTTTTTCTCATCGGCTACGTGCGCCGGTATTTTCCCAACATCAAGATCATTGTCGTGACGATGCTGGAGAATCTGGCGATTCTTCGCGGCATGCTCAAGCTCGGCGTGCACTCGATTCTCTCCAAACTCGACGAGCAGAGTTCGATTGCGGACATCGTCTGTGTGGTGGCAGACGGCAGCCGCTACATTCCGGCGGGACTCGCGACCCGGCTGCACGATTCGGTGGTCGACGATACCGAGATCGACGCGTCGAAGCTCTCGGGGCGCGAGGTGGAGGTGGTGCGGCTGTTCGTGTCGGGACTCACCATCAGCGAAATCGCGTTCCAGCTCAGCCGTAGCGTCAAGACGGTCAGTTCTCAAAAGACCAACGCCATGCGCAAGCTCGGGCTGGAACGCGACGTCGACCTGTATCACTACGCCACGCGCACTGGCATCACATAAGGGACGTTTGCCGGCGGGGTGCCCGCGGCGCTCAGCATCAGGCCGGCAAACGAATGCCCCGCATGTCGCGCAGAATCAACTCGCCCGCTCGTAACATCTGCTTGAGTTGATGCACGACCTGCTTGATTTCCTGGACATGAGTCTCTGAGGCATCGGGTTGCTGCTCCTGGGCGACGACGAGCGCATCGAGACGCCGCGTGTAATCGCGCATCGCCTCGCTCGCCGCTTGTGCGTCGGTCGGCACCGACGCAGCCGGTGCTGCCACCGCCTGCGAGAGCAGATCGCTGATGGCGGCAACGACCTGCCCCAGCTCACCGCTCTTGTCCGCCGCAATCTGACGCGGCAGCACGTCTGCCATGCCGGTAATGTACGACGCCATCACATGGTTCTGCACCAGCAGATCGTTGAGTTCGCCGACCGAGACCTGCTTGGACTTCGGCTCGAGCATCATGCGCCTGAAGGCCGCGCCGAAATTACCGAAAGCGATGTGCATGTCCTTGCGCGCCATGCGATAGGCGAAGTCATCGCGCTTGCCCTCACGACCGGCGCACGACTCCAGATAGGCGCGCGTCGACTGCACGGCCTGCCGGATGAGCGGCCCCATCAGCCGGTATTCCCAGTACGGGAACAGATACGAGCACACCAGCGCCACGCTCGAGCCGATGAGCGTGTCGATGGCGCGCTCACCGATCACGGACAGCGACCCGGGCAGCAGGAAGTGGAACAGCAGCAACACGTAAGACGACATGAACACGACCGACAGGCCGTAGTTGAACAGAGACAAGCTGTTGCCCATGACCATGCAGAAGAACATCAGGGCGAGCAGCACCCACGACTTGTGCACAAAAGACAGAATGACCAGCACGCTGACGCAACCCAGAAGCGTGCCGGTCAGACGCTGGGCGTTCTTCTGTTTGGTCAGGCTGAAGCCGGGCTTCAAGATCACGATGATTGTAAGCAACACCCAGTAGCTGTGGTCTTGTCCGGCCAGCAGCGACCAGTTCTCGCAGATCAGGAGGCCGGCCGAGATGGCAATCGTCACCCGCAGCGCGTGGCGGAAGCTCGGTGACGAAAAAGTCAGATTCTTCCAGAGCAATTTCGGAGAAAAGCTCTGTCGTGACGTGAAGCGCAGGAGCGCCTGGTCGATCTGCACTTCGGTGGCCGAGCCTGCCGTGGCGAGATTCGTATTGCGGTGCATGCGCTCCACGATACGCGTACTGCTCCACACGCGGCGGAAGGTACTGGTGAGGGCTTGATACGCTTCGGGCGCTCGCTGCTGCAACGACTGCTTGCGCATCAGCTCGATCTCATACTCGATGGCCCGGAATTCCGCGCGCCAACTGCGCTGCGCCCGCGACGGTTCGTTGGTGGCAATGGCGTAACCGATGCCGTCCACTTCATTCGCGATCTTGCGGATCATGTCGCGGAAGAACAGGAGAACGTCGTTGTTGGCGAACTCGCGGCGCAGCATCGGATAGTCCGTGTGCACCGACACCACCACCTCGTGCAGATCGACGATGTTGATGAACAGGTTGAACAGCATCGTGCGACGCGGTTCCAGCGTGCCGGTGCGCAGGCGCGGCAGGTTGCGAAGAATGATCTCTCGCGCGGCCTGCTGCTTTTCCACGACGTTGACCTGCGCGGCGATCAAGCGCCGGTAGCAATCGTCGATATCGGCCGAGGTGTCGTAGAACGCCGCCTTGGCTTCCAGATACTGCGCGGTGACGAAGAAACACTCGGCGAGCGTCTGCTGCTCAATGCGAAACCACCAGACGCGGCAGACGATGAGACTGAAATAGGTGTACCAAAGCCCGCCTGCGAGGACCGCGCCCGCGTCCAGTACCGCCTGGTGGCGCGTTAGATCCGCTTCGACGTTGAGTACCATCATCATCAGGCAGGCGAAGCTCACCAGCGACGCACGATACCCGTAGACCACCAGCATCGAAAGGCTGAAGGTCAGAATCAGCGAGGTGATCCAGAGCTGCCACGGTTGCGCAGCGGTGGCCATGCCCGTGATCAGGACGGTGAGGGCGCCAAGCAGCGTGCAACTGAGCAGTTCCGTGTGCTTGTGGCGCAGCGGTCCGTTGATGTCGACCACGCTCGCGCAAAGGGCCCCCGAGGCGACTTCGATGCCGAGCAGGTGCTGATCCATCCCCCAGAAAAGCACGAGGGCCGGCATTACGACCCCCACGGCCTGACGGGTGCCGCTGAAAAAGTAATGGCTATATAGGAACTTCTTGATATCGGTCTGGTAGTCCATGCGTCGGGTGCGAGAGTTCCTCGGCAAAGCCGGCCGCGCGATGGGGTAGGGCGCGGCGCAGTGAGAGTCTAGCCGAAGCCCCGCACGCCGCGAAGAGGGGATACCGCCGGTTACACGCGGGTCAAGGACGTGCTTGCATGGAGTGATGCGTCGGCGTTACTCATGATGGGGCAGGTTTTCGGATCTGCCCGATCGGCTTAGGCATGGGGCATTTGTTATGCTTGCGAACAGACCCGCTCAGCCGCCACGCCCGCATGCTCCACCTATTCTTTTCCAACCGGTTCACCACGCTCGAAGCCGCGCTGTTGCGCGATCTCGCTCAGGCGCCCGGCAGTGCCGGTGAATCCGGCAATCCGTTCGAGACGGAAACCATCGTCGTGCCAAGTGTGGCGGTGCGTCGCCGGCTCGAACTGGACTATGCGGACGTTTTCGGCGTGTGCGCCAACGTCCGCCTGACGTACCTTGCCCAATGGCTGTGGGACATGGCGGGCAAGCTGCTGACGGTGCCCGAGAGTTCGCCGTTCGCACCTGACCGGCTCGTCTGGCCGCTGTATCAATGTCTGGCCCAGCCGTGGGTGGAGGCGTCACCCCGGCTGGCGGGGTATCTGGCCGGTGCAGACGACGTGATGCGCTTCGAATTGGCCGAGCGTCTGGCGCATATCTACGACCAATATTTGACGTACCGGCCCAGCTGGCTCGAGCGGTGGCAATCCGGCGAAGCGATTGACCCGGGCGCGGCAACGGGCTGGGGCGAGACCCAGCGTGCCGACGAAGTGTGGCAGAGCGCACTGTGGCGGCATGTGCTGGCGCATCTGGAGATTCGCGAGCGTCACCCGACCCTGCGCGCTATCGACCGGATCGAGCAACTCACGCCCGAGACGGTGCCTGCCGGATGGCCGTCCCGTGTCGCGGTGTTCGCACTGTCGTCGATGCCGCCGCTGTCGATGGCGCTCCTCAAGGCAATGTCTCGCCTGATCGACGTCCATCTCTATGTCCTCAATCCTTGCGAGAGCTACTGGTTCGACATCGTGCCGCCGTCGCGTCTGTCGTATCTGACCCGCCGTGACGGGGCTGCGCACCGGGAAGTGGGCCATCCGTTGCTCGCCGAATGGGGACGGCAGACGCAGTCCCACATCGACGCCCTCTACGCCGACCTCGCGCCGCAAGCCGTGGAGGACAGGGCGCTGTTCCAGCCCAATCCTGCACCGACGCTGCTCGCTGCCCTGCAAAACGGCATTCTCACGCTGGACGATGGCCGCAATGGGCCGCCCGATGGCGTGGGCGCCGATGGATCCGTGCAGGTGCATGTGTGCCATAGCCTGGCGCGTCAGATCGAAGTGCTGCACGACCGATTGCTGGCGTGTTTCGACGAGATTCCCGATCTGCGTCCTGACGACGTGTTGATTACGGTGCCGGACCTCGGGCGGGCAGC
>JARLJF010000021.1 GCA_031291335.1 Pandoraea sp.
CATTGACGATGCCATCGATGCCGGCGGTGTCGAGACAGGGACCGTTGTATTCCCGACAGCCCAGGGAATCTGCGCGATGGGCAGGTCGTCCATCTTCATCGGCTTGGCCGGGATTTGCGAGCGCACTGGCGCTTCGCCCCAAACGCCGGCGGGCGAACCCATGCCGGCCTTCGTCGCCAGCGCCTTGAACTGCGTGCCCCACGAACCGGACCACGGCAGCCCCGTCAGCACGAACGCCAGTCCGCCCGCCGCCAGCCAGAGGCCCGCGACACCGTGCAGATTGCGTAACAAGGGGCGTCCGCGCAATTGCAGACGCGGGCGTACCGCAGCCGCCCATGTGGCTCCGG
The DNA here is from genome assembly GCA_031291335.1 of Pandoraea sp. Lineage (GTDB taxonomy): Bacteria > Pseudomonadota > Gammaproteobacteria > Burkholderiales > Burkholderiaceae > Pandoraea. Next base: position 348 of record JARLJF010000021.1, read on the forward strand.
CACGCGGCCACCACAACGCGAGCCCCGTCGCGAGCATGACGAGCGTCCAGCAACCGGCCAACTCCATGAGCAATTCACCCGGCTTGCCCAGCATGAGCGAGCGGTGAAGGTCGCGGGCTTGCTTCATCAACCGATGCTCGACGCTCAGGGTGCCAAGCAGCGCGCCCGTGTAGGGGTTCACATAGACGCTTTCGCGCTCCCCATTGGGCAGGCGAAAGATGAATTCGGCGCTGCGCGCGGGGTCGCGATTTACCTCGACGGAACTGATCTGCGATCCGGCGGGCAGCGCGGCGGCTGCGCGTTCCATCAACGCCTGTTCGCCAAGCCGGGGAGAGGTCTGTGCTGCCACGACCATCCGGTCGTGATACAGCCACGGCTCGATCTGCGGCTGGAAGACGTAGAGCGTTCCGGTGATGGCGAGCACCATGAGCCACGGCATCACGAACAGCCCGGCGTAGAAGTGCCAGCGCCACAGGGTTCGGTATTGCCCGGCCGTGGTGGCCGGTTGCGCTTCGCGCGTTTGGGAATAGGGGATCTGCATAGGGCAACGATTCCGTCTCGTATGGCCGCTGCGGCAGGCGACGAATCGCAGCAGCGGCGCGCGCGTGCCGCCATCGTGAGCCATAGGGGATTGAGTGAACCCTGGGCAGGTTTGAGGCGGGCAATGAGGCGCGAGTAATGAACGACACCGTCACCGGGAATGGCGAGGCATCGGACTGAACGCGAGATCAGGAAACGGCAGGGGGCGCGCGCGCAGGCGGCGTGAAGGCGAGTTGGGTGGTGTTCAGGCGGGTCTCGGCGACCGGCCCGGCCCGGGCAATCCACGCGAACGACACTGCGCTGGCGAGCGCAGGCATGGCGAGAGGTGGATGATTGGCGAGCAGTGAACAGTAGCCGCAGACGTCGCCCTGACTGTCGTGCGACGCGTGGGACATGGACGCGCCATGCATCCCGTCGCTGTCGTGCGCATGCGCTGAGGGGGCTGGCGCCATCGCAGACGTCAGGCCTTCGACGGTACAGAACGCGACGTCCAGCATCCGGGCCTGTTCTGCGCGATGCGCGGCGAGCACCTGACTGACGGCCGGCATGCAAATCGCGAGCCACATGGCGGCGAGGCCGAGCCATGCGAATAAGCGTTTGCGGGCGGTGAAAGACATGCGTCAGAAATAGTCGTCGCGCTGGGGAAGCCGGAATGCTATCACGCGGCCCGGCGGTGAGGATGACGGATTTCCGATAACGATAGCTGCCGGCGGTCTATGTCATAGAACGGCGATGAGTCAATACGGCCCATCACATGCCGTCGCCGAATGTCGGAATACGCATCGCTACGAAAGCGCGCAGTGAGTCGCGTGCGATTTTGCAGGATGGGCCGGGCTGCGCATTGCTCAGCCGAAGAGAGGCAACTGACGAACGAGCGCTGCGAGACCGAGCGCTAACGCACAAACAGTGGCGCAAACCAGCGTCAATGCGAGTAGGTGCGCCATCGCAAAGCGCAGCCGTGTCATGCCGGTCGCCCATCGGGAAGGGTGTGCAGCAATGGCTTGGCCAAATGCACGACTTCGTACGCGATCGCCGCATCGCCGGGCCTTGCCTCCACACTCTCGGCCAACAGGTATCGCGAGAAACGCCAGCCCTGGGTATCCAACGCTGTGACGGACGCCACGACGCCAGGCCGAGCGGCCTCTGTCCGGTTGCGCTCCGCCTCGCGGATGAAGGCTTGTCCCAAGTCGGCGTCGCGCGCTATGTCGAACGTTTCTTCGAAGACGAACTGTGCTTGCAGGCCGGGGCCTCTGTGCGCATCAAGTACCACGCGCGTCTCGATGGGGGCCCGACCAAAACTGCTCGTGACGTTGCGGTAACGATCGGTCAGCAGAAAGTCTGCGAAAGCTTGCGCCGAGTGCCAGAGGTAGAGCGACGAATAGCTATTCTCCGTGGCGCCGTATTTGCCCGTTTCGCGAAGCAAAAAGCCCTTGAAGTACAACTCGGGTGCGGCATCCCATAAGGCCCCGCGTGTTTTGCCACGAGTGCGGATCGTGTTCAGGTCGTAGTCGGCGGGCAGACGGTGCAGATAGTGAGCGGTCAGCATAGGGATACGCAGCAAAAGGAGGGTCGAGCAATCACGATAGCGAAAAATCATCCATGGAAAAATAGAATGACTTATATTTCAGTGATTCGATTTTGAAATGGATTGCCGCATGAAAACCCTCGACATCGAAGCCGTGCATGCCTTCGTCGTTACCGCCGACTTGCAGAGTTTTACGCGGGCGGCCGAAGTACTCGACATGACGCAATCGGCCGTCAGTCTGAAAATCAAGCGGCTGGAGGAGGGGCTGGGTCGCAAGCTGTTGGAGCGCACGCCAAGACGCGTCAGCTTGTCGTCGGACGGAAGTGCCTTCTTGAGCGGGGCGCGGGCGCTCGTGGCTGCGCATCAAGGGGCGATTGGGGCGTTTGCTCCCCGGCAGCGGCGACTGTTGCTGGGAATCAGCCATCACATCGTGGGCGCTGAATTACCGCAACTCTTGTGGCACGTCGGCCAGGCCGAGCCGAGCCTGACGCTCGATATCCGCGTCGCAGCCTCGCGCGAATTGCTGGAGGCGTTCGATGGCGGTGCTCTGGACGTCGCGATTGTGCTGCGTCACGACAGTCGGCGTCAGGACGGTAAGGTGATCTTGCGGGAGACCTTTGGCTGGATGGGGACGCCGGACTTCGAGCATCACGCGGGGGAGCCATTGCGTATCGCAACGCAGCCGGAACCGTGCAGCGTTCGCGCCATGGCTGTCCGAGCGCTGGACGCGTCGGGTATCGCCTGGCGCGAGGCTTTTGTCGGCGGGGGTGTCAACACCATCGGGGCAGCGGTGTCGGCAGGACTGGGCGTTGCCGCGCTGGGGCGCCGGGTGGCTCCGCGAGGTACCGTAGATTTGA
>JARLJF010000022.1 GCA_031291335.1 Pandoraea sp.
GCCGCCCGAGGCTCACGCCCGGGCGGCGGTTTCGTTTGATCACTCGGCTGTTGCCCTCGTCAAATCGGGGGCCGGCCGATGCCAGACCGCAATCAAAAGTCCTGCGGCAATCAAGCCCGCGCCGAGCAGCCCGGCAACGCTTAATCGATCACCGAACAGCAAGAACCCAAAACCTGTGGCGAATAGCGGATCACTGGTCTCGATGATCTGCACTTTGCTGGCCTGCCCGCCCTCCACGGCTCGCGTCGTGAAATAGAAGCCGCCAATCGTCGGCAGCAAGACAAGCGCGCAGAGGGTCGCCCACATGGCACCGGCGGGGAATGCGAAACCCTCGCGTACCAGCGGCATCAGCAGAAAGAGACTCCCAAATCCGAATAGCCAGACGAGCTGCGGCAATCCCGAGCCGATCCGGAACCCCTTGGAAAGAAAGATGAACAGCGCGTAGCCGCACCCGCCCATCAAAGCGAGCACGATGCCGGACAGACTGCCGGCGACGCCATGCTCGAACAGACTCATCAGGCCGACGCCTGCAACGATCGCGGCGAAGGCGAGAAGCTTCTGTCGCGTTACCTTTTCGCCGAAAAACAGACCGGATAGCGCGATCGTGACGCCGCCGGCGGCATAAGTCAGAAACGAAACCAATGGGATGGATGCTTGCGAAAACGCCTTCGTCTCAAAGTAGTAGAGCCCGAAGATGCCCAGCAGCGAAAGACATGCGAATTGAGGCCAGCGCCGGGTCAGTCCGACGGTTTGCGTGCGTAGCTGCGGGCGACAAGCACAGAGCGCGCAGACCAACAGGAAAGCGCCGAAGCACTTCCAGAACGCGATCAACGCGGGCGTTGCCCCTTGATCGAATCCAACGCGCGTCAACACGCCGATCGTGCCATTCAGGAGGGCAGCAAGCAGCGCGCAGGCCTCGGGGCCGCAGCTTGAGCGAGGTAATAAACGCATTTCCGATAGGTAGTGAACGATTGGATTGAAACGAAGGCCTCAAGCTGCCGGTGGCGTTCTCACGAAGGTGATGAAGGACACGCGGCCATTTCGATCTGACGTAAAGATTCCCCCCCACCGGTCATCCCATTCGGCGAACGCCTTGTCCGCTCTGAGAATCCGGGTCGCGGCGGCGAGATGCCAATGAGGAACGCCCGGCAGCAGATGATGGGTCAGATGAAAGGAATCACCGTGCATACCAATGAAAAGGCGTTCGATCCAAAGGGAATAACGGTTTCGTGACGTGAAGCGCCACGCGCCGGAGGCGTCCATGAACGGGTAGTGCTCCGATAGCTCGCTAAACCATCCACTGACCGGATAGACGAGCACCAGAGGAATCCACCAGAAGAGCATCAGATTGACCAGCCATCCATGCGCATAGGCGATCGCGGCCATGACCATGTGAAGCAGCAGAATCAGCCAGGACTCGACCTGCGACGAGTCCGGCCTCAAGGCGAATGACAGACGGTTCAGCCACAGGGATTTGAGGTACCGGATTGTCAATCGACCACAGAGCGCGCTCAGAACGAATCGGCGAAAGAAATCCGGACCTCTCGGAATCGCGTAGACCCCGGCGCGGTTCAATTCCCTGAAGTCCGGATCGTGAATCGTGTCGCCTAATCGCGAGTGATGTGCCATCACATGAGAGCGTCGATAAGCCGACAGCGATTGCATGACCGGCCAACCGCAAAACACTCGGCCCGCCAACCGGTTCAACGCTTTGAATTTGAAGAGCGTTCCGTGCGATGCGTCATGAAACAGGCTCGCCAACGCGCGCTGCCGGGCCCCGATGATCAGAATCGACAGCGGGTACAGCACCGGGTGGACCTGCAACGACAACCCACATGCCGCAAGCATCCAGGCGTAATCGGAAACAATGGAAACAACCCCGCGATAGTTGTTTCGCACGCACAGCGCTTTGATGCTGCGCTTCTGGTCTGCCGTCAGCGTGAAATTCGTGGACTTCCGTACCATGCTCCCCTCCGTCGACGTTCCGACGACGCAAGCGAGGCACGCCCGTCTTCCGTCGTCTCATCTCACGCTCCGAGGGGAAAGCGCGCACACAAATTGATTTCGCATTCTGCCAGCGGAAGCTCGTCAGCAGAACGCGATTCGGCGCGAAAAGTCAGATTTCGGAATTTGCGGACGACGGTTCGTTCTCGGCGTCGTCCGTTGATGCGTGGCGGCACGGCATCCGCCGTACGAATCAGATCGACGCCAGCGCGAACGTGGTACCTGTCGCAATCTTGTCGACGGCGCCGCCTTGCCTGAAGTGCAACGCGTCGAACTCGCCGAGTACCGTGGCGCTCTCGCCCTGCACGTGGAGTGCCGTGCCCTCCGGAATGCCAACGACGTGCTCGTCCGGATTGATCGCCAGATACTCCGCCAGACGCTCCTCACGCGATTCGCCGTTGTGCCCCGCCGGCTTGCCGCTGATGAAGTGCGGATTCACCTGAAACGGAATCAGGTTGAGCGCCTTGAGCGTCGGCGGCTCGACGATGGGCATGTCGTTGGTCGTGCGGATGGTCGGGCAGACGACGTTCGCCCCCGCGCTCCACCCCACATACGGCATGCCGGCATTCACCCGCTCGCGCAGCAGCCCCACGATGCCCGCGTTGTACATGCGATCGAGCAACACGAACGTGTTGCCCCCGCCCACCACGACGGCTTGGGCCCGTTCGACGGCCGCCCGCGGGTCCTGGTGGTGATGAATCGATTCGAGCACGTAACCCAGCCGGTCGAACGTCGGCTTCACGCGCGCTTCGTACTCGTCGTAGCTGAAGGTAATACCCCCGGCGTAGGGCACGAACAGAACGCTTTTCACGCGGCCTCTGAGCACCGCGTGCACCTGATCGTCGGCATGCTCCAGAAAGCCCAGGTTGCCTTTGCGGGAGCTGCTCATCATCAAGATCTGTTTCACGACTCATGCCTCCTGGGCAGATGTTTTCGGGGGACAGCCCGGTTTCGGCACACGTTCCGGCACACAACTGCACAAAACGGCGCATCCGGCGCAGACGATGAGTGTACCCGTCGCTTCCGCCAACGCCTTTCCCCATTCCCCCGCGCCAATCGCCAGCGTCGCACTTTCGCATGGCGGGGTGCCCGTTTCTCATGAAGTGAAACGCCATACCGAATGCTGCAACCGCACGTCGAAAATCGGTCATCGGGCGCAAAGCCTTGTGACACGGATGTCATACGCCAATCCTTATGCCACCTATAAGCTACGGGCGTGTCACGGCTCGAAATCCCGGGTTTCCGGGCGACCGGAGAACGATTACACTCAGACTCTTATATAAGACTGCCCCTTATCGTCCGTCCTCCTGAAGATCTGTCCGGCGAAAATGCGTCGGTACGAGTGTCAGGAGATCAGATGAAATCGCGTCAACCTGGTTTTCAAACTCGAGTACAGCATCATGACTTCCACTTCCCAGCGTGGCGGCCTGACGGTCGCAGACAATCTGATCGCGTTCATCGAAAAGGAAGCCCTGCCGGGCACCGGCGTCGATGTCGATGCGTTTTGGAAAGGCTTCGACGCCATCGTCCATGACCTCGCCCCGAAGAACCGCGCACTGCTCGCCGAGCGCGACCGCCTGCAAGGCGAACTTGACGGCTGGCACCGCGCCAACCCCGGTCCGATCGCCGACGCCGCCGCCTACCGTGCGTTCCTCGAAAAGATCGGCTACCTGCTGCCCGCGCCGGCCGGCGTAAAGGCCACCACGGCCAACGTCGATTACGAAATCGCCGAACAGGCCGGCCCGCAGCTCGTCGTGCCGCTCTCCAACGCCCGCTACGCCCTGAACGCCGCGAACGCGCGCTGGGGCAGCCTGTACGACGCGCTTTACGGCACCGACGCCATCTCCGAGACGGGCGGCGCCGAGAAGGGCACCGGCTACAACCCGAAGCGCGGCGAACTCGTGATCGCCTTCGCGCGCGGTTTCCTCGATCAGGCGGCCCCGTTGGCTGACGGCTCGCACAAGGACGCCACCGGCTACTGCATCGAGAACGGCAAGCTCGTCGTCACGACCAAGACCGGCAAAACCGCACTGGCGACGCCGGCCCAACTCATCGGCTATCAGGGCGACGCCGCCGCACCGACGGCCGTGCTGCTCAAGCACAACGGCCTGCACTTCGAGATTCAGTTCGACGCCAGCCACCCGATCGGCAAGACCGACGCGGCCCATATCAAGGACGTGCTGGTCGAAGCCGCGGTGACGACCATCATCGACTGCGAAGATTCGGTCGCGGCAGTGGACGCCGACGACAAAGTCGACCTGTATCGCAACTGGCTAGGCCTGATGCAAGGCACGCTGACGGAAGACGTCGCGAAGGGCGGCAAGACGTTCACGCGTCGCCTGAACGCCGACCGCGAGTACACCGGCGCCGACGGCAAGCCCGTGAAGCTGCATGGCCGCTCGCTGCTGTTCATCCGCAACGTTGGCCATCTGATGACCAACCCCGCGATCACCGACCGCGATGGCCGCGAGATTCCGGAAGGCATTCTCGACGGCGTGGTCACCGTGCTCGCCTCGCTGCATGACCGCAGGCATCAACTGAACTCGCGCACCGGCTCGATCTACATCGTCAAGCCGAAGATGCACGGCCCGGCCGAAGTGGCCTTCGCCGACGAGCTGTTCAGCCGTATCGAAGATCTGTACAACCTGCCGCGCAACACGCTCAAGATGGGCATCATGGACGAGGAGCGCCGCACCAGCGTGAACCTCTCGGCCTGTATCGCTGCGGCCGCCTCGCGCGTCGCGTTCATCAACACGGGCTTCCTCGATCGCACGGGCGACGAAATGCACACCGCGATGGAAGCCGGTCCGATGATGCGCAAGGGCGACATGAAGTCGTCGGCCTGGATCACCGCCTACGAGAAGAGCAACGTGCTCGTCGGTCTGGCTGCCGGCCTGCGTGGCCGCGCACAGATCGGCAAGGGCATGTGGGCCATGCCGGATCTGATGCACGCCATGCTCGAGCAGAAGATCGCGCATCCGAAGGCTGGCGCGAACACCGCCTGGGTGCCGTCGCCGACCGCCGCCACGCTGCACGCACTGCACTACCACATGGTCGACGTGCAGGCCGTCCAGCAGGAACTCGAGAAGATCGATTACGCGAAGGAACGCGACACGCTGCTCACCGGTCTGCTGACGGTGCCGGTCGTGGCCAAGGCCGAGTGGAGCGCCGAGGACATCCGCAAGGAAATCGAGAACAACGCGCAAGGCATTCTGGGTTACGTCGTGCGCTGGATCGATCAGGGCGTGGGCTGCTCGAAGGTGCCGGACATCAACGACATCGGTCTGATGGAAGACCGTGCCACGCTGCGCATTTCGAGCCAGCATCTGGCGAACTGGCTGCGTCATGGCGTGATTACGCGCGAACAGGTCGAAGAGACGCTCAAGCGCATGGCCGCCGTGGTCGACAAGCAAAACGCCGGCGACAAGCAGTATCGTCCGATGGCGCCGAACTTCGACGACTCGCTGGCATTCAAGGCCGCCAGCGCTCTGGTATTCGAAGGGCTGACGCAGCCCAACGGCTACACCGAGCCGCTGCTGCACAAATACCGTCTCGAACTGAAGGCGAAGCAACGCGGGTAATCGACTGAAGCGAGCCATTGAGGCGATCGCCCGACGATAGGTCAAGTCACACAAGACTTATCATCAGACGCCCGACGGGGTAACCTGTCGGGCGTCTTTGTATTTTCAGGAGCCGGCCGCGCATGGACCCCGCCATCGCCCTGCAACGCGCCGAACGGCGTGCCCTGTCCTTCCTGCTGGTAGCGCTGGCGATTTTCATCGCCACGCTCTTCATGCCCGAGCATTTCGTCACCGGCTGGATTCGCGCCGCCGCCGAAGCCGCGATGGTCGGCGGACTCGCCGACTGGTTTGCGGTCGAAGCGCTGTTCCGGCGTATTCCGATTCCCGGGCTCGCGCGGCATACGAACATCCTGATCCGCAAGAAAGATGCCCTCGGTGACGGCCTCGCCCGCTTCGTGCGCGAGAAGTTTCTCGACACGCCGTCGGTGGTCCGGCTCATCCAGCAACAAAATCCGGCGGATGCCGTCTCGCACTGGCTCGGCTCGCACGAGAACACACGCCAACTAAGCGCGGTGCTGGTGAAGGTGGCAGGCGGTGTACTCGACGTGATGGACGAGCGCCATGTGCAGGCCTTCATTCGCCGGGCACTCGACACCATGATCGACCGGCTCGACCTGTCGCAATCGGCGGCCGCCATTCTCGACACGCTCACGCGCGACGGCCGGCATCAGGCACTGCTCGACGAGACCCTCGACTACCTTGTCGAACTCCTCAACGAACCGCAGACGCGTGAATTCATCTCGGTGCGCATCGTCGACTGGCTCAAGACCGATCATCCGAAGAAGGAGAAAGTGCTGCCTTCGGAGTGGCTCGGCAACAAGGGCTCTGACATGATTTCGGCCGCCGTCACGCGTCTGCTCGCGCAGATGGAGGCCGACGAATCGCACCAACTGCGTCAGGCATTCGATCGAGCGGTCGCAGGGCTGATCGAGCGACTGAAACATGACGCCGAATTCCAGGCGAAGCTCGAGTCGTTCAAGACGCAACTCAAGGGCGACACAGCGCTGAACACCTACGTGGGCGGCCTGTGGAACGAATGGCGAAGCTGGGTGAAGCGCGATCTCGCGCGCGACGATTCGGTGATCGGCGCCAGGATCACGGGCGCGGCGGCGTGGATCGGTCAGGAACTGGCGCGCAGCGAGTCGCTGCGTAAGGCGCTCGACGCGCAATTGCTCGACGCCGCCGAGCGCATGGCCCCGGGCTTCGCCGACTTCGTGACGGAGCACATCCGCGCGACAGTGCACGGCTGGAATGCGGAGCATCTGTCCCAGCAGATCCGCCTGAGCGTGGGGCAGGATCTGCAATACATCCGCATCAACGGCACCCTCGTCGGCGGATTGATCGGCGCGGTGCTGTATCTGATCGCGCAGGCGCCGGCGTTGTTGGCACGATGAACGGCTTCAGTTGACCTCGGTGAGAAACACCTGCGCGCCGGCGTCGATCAACGCGCGCAACCGACCGGGGTCGTTGAACGGCATCGGTCGGCCAGTGCTCGCTGGCTGATGGTCATGCATGATCGTCACGTCATATCCCGCCCTGGTCGCGGCCATGGCCTCTTCGAACGCCTGCGGACCGCCGTTGTACGCCAGCAATTGCGCGCCATTGCCCTGCTCGGTGGCAACCCGAAGGGCAGCGACGACAAGTTCTTCGTCCGATTCCGGCATGCGTGTCGACCAATCGTCCGTGCTGGCGTTCGTGACGGTCATCAGCATTTCGCAGTTCGTCGAAGCGTACTGCGCCCCCTGTGCAGCCACGATACCGAACGTGGCAAGCCGCATGTCCCGCGCCACGTCATAGACCATGCCGATACCCTCGGGGGTGCCGCCAGCGACTACCACCATGTCGTGCGTGGTATGGCGCGTATCGCAAATCGCCTTCAGATCGCGGGCGATGGCTTGCTTGACGGCGCCGGCCTGCGCGTATCCAGCGCCGGAGTAGCCGACGTAGACCACGGCGTATTTATCCTTCAGGGCGTCGCCCAATTGGGTCTCATAGGTCGTGTCGGTGGGGATACCGTGTGCCGGCGGCGTATAGGCGGATCGGGTGGTGAGTGCAGCGGGGCTTGAAACGATCGACATGACGATAGCGGTTCCAGATTAAGGCGGCGGGGGGAATGCGGGAGTGGCCGTGCGCAACGTCATCGATGCGCACCGCAGAGGAAAATCGTAGCAGCGCACATCGGGGTTCTCCCACCGCGCACACGTATCGTGCATTTGCCCACGCACGCCGGTAGGAACGCGCCCCAATCGCGCCGGGCGATCCCCCGAAACCCCGCCAACTGTGGCGTGCAACGCACACTTGCGGTCGTGCGAACCGCCTGCAGCGCCGCAGCACGCGGCCGTCGTCGTTGAATCGATAAAATTTATCGATATATAAAAAATCAAAATTATATTTATACAACCCCATTCCCTATAGTTCGGTCCCAGCCGCGCCATCTCTCGCAAGCGCGCAGATGCTTCCCGAAGACCTTAGAGAACGCCACACCTCATGAAGACCACGATTCTGGCCCGTTTGGGCCTTGCCGGCGCGTGCGCCGCAATGAGCCTTGCCGCGAACACCGCGCATGCGCAAAGCAACGTCACCATTTACGGCCTGATTTCGGGCGGCGTGGGCTACGTGAGTAATCAGGGCGGCAGCAAGACGTGGCAGGCGCTCTCGGGCACCAACCAGAATCCGCGCTGGGGTTTGCGTGGTTCGGAAGATCTTGGTAACGGCACCAAGGCGATCTTCACGCTCGAAGCAGGCTTCAACATCATGAACGGCACCGGCGCCCAGAACGGTCGCGCCTTCGGCCGTCAGTCGTTCGTCGGTCTGTCGGACAAGACCTGGGGTACGGTCACGCTGGGTCGCCAGTACGACACCATTCACGATTACGTCGGCCCGATCATCATTTCGAGCAACGGCGTGAACATCGGCGATAACGACAACGGGTACAACGATATCCGTATGCAGAACTCGGTGAAGTGGGTGAGCCCGACGGTCGGCGGCTTCCACGGCACGGCGCAATACGGCTTCTCGAACTCGGCCACGGGCTTCCGCAACAACAACGCCTACAGCTTCGGCCTCGGCTACAAGTACGGCGATTTCGACTGGAATGCGGCCTACGCGCAGTACAACAACCCGTTCAGCGGCACGAACAACGATGGCGCAATCGCCAACGATTACGCCAGCCCGCTGCTGATCTTCTCGAAGAGCGCCACGCGTGCGAACGTCTTCGCGAATCAGCAACGCATCTTCGCCACGGGTGGCTTCTATCGCTGGGGCCCGGCCCTCATCGGTGCGATGTTCTCGGACGTGCAATACACGTACCTCGACGCCTCGCACCTGCATCTGCAGAACTACAACCTGACGCTCAACTACAACATCACGCCGGCCCTCGTGCTGGGTGCGGCGTACGGTTTCACGTCGGGCAAGTACGATGTGATCAATACGCGTCCGCAGTGGCATCAGGTGAACCTGCAGGCTGACTACTGGCTGTCGAAGCGCACGGACGTCGCGCTCACGCTCAACGCCCAGCAAGCCGCCGGCGATGCGCAATACGCACAGCTCTTCGGTTACGCGGCCTCGAGCACCAAGCGCCAGATGGCCGTCACGCTCGGCATGCGTCACACGTTCTGACGCGCGCTAACGCGCTATTCCCGCTGTCTCCTTTACTGATTGCATAGCAAGTTCGACATCATGGCCAATCTGAACGAACTGAACTCAGCGGTCGACGCCAGCGCCTCGCGCCAGCGCAACCGCCGCAGCTTCCTGCGCACGTCGCTCGCCGCATCGCTCGCCACACTGGGTGCGACGGGCGCTGGCAGCGCTTTCGCGGAACTCACCTCGACCGAAGGCGCCGCCCGTCTGAGCGCCGATGGCGCGGCGCGCCGCACCGTCATCATCGACTGCGATCCGGGTCAGGACGACGCGATCGCCATTCTCTTCGCACTGGGCGCTCACGACCAGATCGACCTGAAGGCGCTCACCGCCGTGGGCGGCAACGTGCCGCTGAGTCTGACCGAACGCAACGCCCGCATCGTGCGCGACTGGGCGGACAAGACCAGGACGCTGCCGGTCTACGCCGGCTGCCCGAAGCCGCTCATGCGCGAGCTGATCACCGCCGCGAACGTGCACGGCCGCACCGGTCTTGACGGGGTGACGCTGCACGAACCGCGCGGCCCGCTCGCCCCGCAGCACGCTGTCACGTATCTGATCGACACCCTGCGCGCCGCCGCGCCGGGTAGCGTGACGCTCGTCGCACTCGGCCCGCTGACGAACATCGCCACCGCCCTGACCGCCGCACCCGAAGGCGCCAAGGCCCTGCGCGAAATCGTGCTGATGGGCGGTGCATGGTTCGAGCGCGGCAACATCACGCCCGCAGCCGAATTCAACATCTACGTCGACCCGGAAGCCGCCAGCATCGTGTTGGGTGCCGGCGTGCCCGTGACCGTATTGCCGCGCGACGTTTGCGTGAAGGCGCCGATCACGCCGGAGCGCGTCGCCCCGTTCCGCGCCATGAAGAATCGTTGCGGCCCGATCGTGGCAGACATTCTCGCGGCAGAAGTCGCGTATCAGAAGGGACGTCGTGGTGTGGAATCCGCACCGATGTACGACCCGTGCACCATCGGCTATCTGGTGGACCCGACGATGTTCGGCGGTCGCCGTGTGAACGTTGCGGTGGAAACGACGGGCCAGCTCACGCTGGGTGAGACGGTCGTGGACTGGAACGGCCGCTCGAAGCGCGCCGTGAACGCCACGTGGATCACCGACGTGGACGCCGACCGCTTCTACGAGACGTTGCTCGCTCGTATCGCGCGTCTGCCGTAAGCGGCACGTGTCAGAACGTTAGCGTCAGTACAACGCGGTGGCCCGGAACGGTCGCCGCGTTTTTGCATGATGGGCAATACACGAGCCACGCACGGGCCATACGCGGGCCATACGCGGACCATACGCGGACCATACGCGGGCGATCACGTCGCGAGATGCCTGGCGATCCAGTCGCGGCACGCGCTGACCTGCGGACCGCGCTCCTTGCCTTCGAGCGACATCAGCGCCACGGTGCGTGTAACCCGCGGCGCCGTGACATCGAGCGCGACGAGCGCCGGGTCGTGCAGGTGCAGTGTGTAGAGCTTGGGCAGAATCGCCAGTGCGAGTCCGCTGCGTACCAGCGCGTACAGCGGCTCGGTGTACTCCATGCGGTACTTCGGTTCGAGCCGCAGATTATGCGAGCCGCCCGTGCGTTGCAGGGAATCGCTGACGTTACCGCGTACGAATACCGCAAGGTCGCGCTCGGTGAGCTGCGTCCATGTCACAGACGCCCCCGAGGCGAGCGGATCGTCGCGGCGCGCCACGAGCACGATCTCGTCATCGAACAGGTCGTCGCAACGAAAGCCGTCGGCACCGGCCGCATGACCGGCCTCGTCGGCATCGTCGCGAACGCCGACGCCGAGATCGATTTCACCGCGCGCGAGGGCAGCCACGAGTTCGCTGTTCGGCAGATCGGAGAGTGCGAAGCGCACGTTCGGAAGCGCCTCGCGCAGCGTGCCGAGCACCGGTAGCAGACGCGCCGCAACGGACGGAATGAAGCCGATGCGCACTGTCTGCGCTTGCAGCGTGAAGGTGCTCGTCATGTCGTCGAAAGTCCCGCGTGCCGCGTTGAGCAGGCGTTCGGCGAGCGGCAGGATGGTCGTGCCGGCTTCGGTCAGCGTCAGGCGGTGTGCCGAGCGCTCGAACAACCGGCCACCGAGCAGGAATTCGATCTGGCGAATGGCCGCCGTGAGGGCCGGTTGAGTGACCGAGAGCGCCTGCGCCGCCTGCGTGAAGCTGCGCGAGTGGGCGAGTGCAACGAAGTACTGCACCTGACGCAGCGTAAGCGCGGGCAGCGGGGGCACCTGCGGAACCGCCGCACTCGAGGGATTCGAGTGACCCGGTGGATTTGGCGAACGCGACGCCGACGCTGAAGCGGCCGCCTTGGAGGCCTTCGGCTCGCTCGCACTGGCCGCAGTGCTCTGGGTACGTCGGGGCGAAGTCGCCATGGCGCGCTCCTGAAGTGGCGTCCTGACGAGACGGCAGGACAGCGGTATCGCGAGGCCGCCGCAAACCCCGGACATCCCGGGAATCCACGGCCTTCGCGAAGAATAGATTCGGATTATCGAATCATAAGTAATTTCATTTTTTATTTATAGTCGCGCGCACGTAAAGTGCCACGCAAAGACCCACTATTCTTGGCTTATGCAGACTTCTTCTCCTGAACGCGACACGGCGCGACCAACGGCTTCCGCGGTGCCCCCGGGCCCGACTGCCACCGTCCCCGGCGGCTGGCTCGAACGTCGCTTCGCCATCGCCCGGCGCGGCTCCAGCGTGCGCACCGAAGTGCTGGCCGGCATCACCACGTTCCTTGCGGCGGCCTATCTGCTCGTCGTCATTCCGTCGTTGCTCGCCACGGGCGGCATGGACCGTGGCGCGGCCACCACGGCCGTCATGCTGGTCTTCGTGCTGTTCTCGGTCCTGATGGGCTTCTACGCGAACCTGCCGTTCGTCGTCGGCCCCGGCATCGGCGGATCGGTCATCGTGGGTGTCACCCTTGCCGCCACCGAACACGTGGCCTGGCAGACGGGCATCGCCATCGCCTTCCTGTCCGGCGTGCTGTTCCTGCTGCTGACCCTCGTCGGTGCGCGCAGCGTGGTGGCGCGATTGATTCCGACAGCCATCAAGCTCGGTCTGGGTGCCTCCATCGGCCTGTTCATCGCCGTGCTGGGCGTGCGCAACGCGGGCATGGTCGTGGCCAACGCCAAGACCAACGCGTTCGCGCTGGGCGACTTCAGCAAGCCGGGCACGATCGTTGCGCTGATCGGCCTGGGCACCGCCGTGCTGCTGCAAGGTCGCAAGGTGCCGGGTGCCATTCTCTGGTCGATTCTGGTCGCCGCGCTGGCCGGCGTGCCGCTCGGCGTGACGAAGGTGCCCGACGCCTTTATCTCGTTGCCGCACAGCATTGCGCCGGTGGCCTTCCAGCTCGATCTGCGCAGTGCGCTCACGATCGCTGCGCTGCCGTATCTGTTCGCGTTCTTCGCGGCCGAGTTCTTCTCGACGCTGGGCACGACGCTAGCGGTCGGCGGCAAGGCTGGCCTGCTCGACGAGCACGGCAACATGGAGAACATCAACCGTCCGTTCCTCGTCGATTCGATCGCCGCGACCGGCGGTGCGCTGCTCGGCATTCCCGCGCTGACGGCGCTGGTCGAGTCGGCCGCAGGTGTCGAAGCCGGCGGCCGCACCGGTCTTACGTCGGTCGCGGCTGCCGTGATGTTCGCGCTGATGTGCTTCTTCGTGCCGGTGGCGCTGGCCATTCCGAAGGAAGCCACGGCCCCCGCGCTGATCCTCATCGGTCTGTCGATGTTCAGCACGATCCGTCATGTGCCGTTCGACGATTTCAGCGATGCATTCCCCGTGCTAGCGATGGTGCTGCTTACGTTGCTCTCGAACAGCTTCGGCACCGGTATTGCGGGCGGTCTGCTGTGCTACGTGCTGGTCAAGGCGTTGATGGGCCGCTTCAAGGAACTGCCGTGGGGCCTGTACGTGCTGGCACTGCCGCTGGCGTATTACTTCTGGACGGTGGTGGGACGCCATTGACCGGCACACCGTCCGCCCGGCAGATGCCCCGTCTGCCGGTGAATTCAAGATAAGACTAGACGTTATGACAGAGACACCGGGCCACGTGCCCGCCGCACGCACCGGCGTGCAGATTCAGGAGGCGCATCGCGCGTTTTTCCACGCGATGCCGAAAGTTGAATTGCATTGCCATTTGCTGGGCGCGGTGCGTCACGACACGTTCGTGGCGCTTGCGCAGAAGTCGAACGCGCCGCTCGCACGTGTCGAGATCGACGCGTTTTACACGCGCGGCGAGAAGCCCGTCGGGGTGTTGCGTGTGCTGCGTGCGCTCGACGAGCATCTGCTGACCACGCCGGACGATCTGCATCGGATCGCCTACGAATACCTGGCCGACGCAGCCGCTCACAACGTGCGCTACAGCGAGTTCTTCTGGAACCCGACGGGCACCGTGCGCACGTCCGGCATTCCCTACGCCAGCGCGCAGGACGCCATCGTGGCCGCCATTCGTGACGCGCAGCGCGATCATGACATCGTCGGTCGTCTCGTGCCGAGCATCGACCGTGAAGCCGATCCGCGCGAAGCCGTCGAAATGGTGGAGTGGATGCGCACGCATCGCGCCGACGAAGTGATCGGCATCGGCATCGACTATCGCGAAAACGACCGGCCGCCCGAGTTGTTCTGGAAAGCGTATCGCAATGCGCGTCTGGCGGGATTCAAGACGACGGCGCACGCCGGCGAATTCGGTATGCCGTGGACGAACGTCGAGACGGCTGTCGAGTTGCTCAAGTGCGACCGTATCGATCATGGCTACACCATCGTCGACGCACCGGACTTCGCGCGCGAGTGCGCGGAGCGCGGCATTGTCTTCACCGTGGTGCCGACCAATTCGTATTACCTGCGCACGCTCACGCCGGAGCGCTGGGCGGAGGATCACCCGATTCGCCGCATGCCGGGCCTCGGCCTGAAGATTCACCCGAACACCGACGATCCGACGCTGCACAAGGTCAATCCGGCGCAGGCGTGGGAGCTGATGTACAGCCACCTCGGCTTCTCGCTCGACGACCTGCGTGCGTTCATGCACAACGGCCTCGATGGTGCCTGGATCGACGACAGTACGCGCCGCGCATGGCACCGCAGCTTCGCGGTGGAATTCGACGCCGCGCGCAACACGCTCACCCGGTCGCTCACGTCCTGACGCTGAGACAACCTGCACTTTTCCTTGGTCTCACCCGACCTTCAGCCGCCTCCGGGCGGCTTTTTTTTCCGGCGTTTTCCCGACGATCGCACCGTTCGCGCGCGCATAAAAAAGCCGGCCTGGGCAGGCCGGCAGTGTCGCATCGCTTGGGGTCGATGCGTCAGCGCAACTTACGAGCGGTTGTCCTGATCGAGCAGAGCGCGGTCGTTGAGTTGAGCACGCACATCGGCGCGCGTGAGCGAATCGGCCGGCGCAGCCTTTTGCGCTTGCGTAGTTTCGATCAGCGGTGTGCCGGTTTCCACTTGATTCAGTTGACCGCTGCTGCTGGCTTGCGTCAGCTCGCTGCGCACTTCGGCGCGGCTCACCTGGCTTTGGCCAGCGACCACTTGCAGGTCGGAGACGTTGTTGTCATAACGAGCGTCAGCGAAAGCGGAAGCCGACACGAGCGAAGCGGCGGCAACAACGGCGGCAAGGATACGGGTGTTCATGGTGATACTCCTGTCAATAGTTGATAACTTCTTGATCAGCTAGCGTTCGGGGCATCAGCAGCAGTGGCGTCAGGTGTCTCATGTGTCCCGGACTTCTCGTCAGGCACTTCGGCACTTCGTTTTGCTGCGTTGCGGTGTCCGTCGCGTTGGCATGGATGAATCTTAGGGAAAACCCGTGGTTTTTTCGCAACTAAGCGTCCACAAAACGCAACCGATCGTCCGATTCGAAAAATCTATTGAAAATCAACCGTTTAGCGCCGTAAAAACAGCTAAATGGCGCACGAATGACGCGCTCCGGGCAGCGATTCGACAGGAAACGCCGCTATGGGCAATAGCGTGTTTGTTCGGATGGGGTTTATTGCAAGGTGCGTCGGCAGTAGAGTGACAACATGATGAAGTCAGCCGGCCTCGTGAGTCGCAAGGTGCGCCGCACCGCGAACGACGCCGGTTCGTACAGGAGCAACACCATGGCTGCCCTCGGTTCTTTCCTTCTGCTGGCGAGCGCTTCGCTGCTCACCGCTTTGTATTTGCGCAGTCGGGCCGCCCGCACGCGTGGTCAGCAAGCGCGCGTGACGCGTCGCTGATCCGGTCGTACCGGTCGTCGCACACCCTCGGATGTTGTCTGCCCACTCGCCGGGTCTCGTCGCTTTGCGCGACGAATCAGCGTTTTAGCCATTCCATTATTTCGTTTTCAGCAATGCGCCCTTACTCGGGATCGCATTTTTCTCCTTCACGCGCGAGCGTAGATTGGCGGCAATGACGGCGCCCACGGTGGACGTCTCGCCAGACAGGAGAAATGAAAATGAAACAGGTTCTGATCGCTTCGGCTTTTGCTGCCGCTTTCCTGAGCGCAGGTGCTGTGAGCGCCGCCGAGAATTCGCAACCGGCCGCTCAGCCGCAGCAAACCCAGCAACAAGCGCAGGTGCAGACGCAAGCCCAGCCGGGCCCGGTGGCCGCCTCAGGACAAACGTCGACTGTCGCCCCCGTCTATGAAGTGCCGGGCCGCGTAAATCGCGCTGGATCGATCTACTTCGGCCAGTAAATCTGCACAAAAAAACGGCAAGCCGGGGAGCCATCCACCGGCCTGCCGCGATCCCGATTCACGGGACGTCTCACTCGCTTCTCTCACTTCCCCTTCAGTAAGTCCGCTTCATCGCCGACGCACAAGCGGCGGACAGGCACCCCACCGCCAGCACATACACTGCGATCCACCACGGCTGATGACCGCCGTATTCGAGCAGCGTTGCCGCCACCAGCGGCGTGATCGAGCTGGAAACGATCCCCGAGACCTGATACACGACGGAAATGCCCGTGTACCGCACACGCGTATCGAACAGCTCGCAGAACATCGACGCTTCCGGCCCATAGACGAATGCGTACACCACGCCCAGCGGCACGATCACCGCGAGCGAAACCCACCACACATTCGTCGAGTAATGCATCACGGCCAGCGCCGGTATCGACGACACGCCGCACGCGATGGCCCCCCAGCCAAACACCCGACGGCGTCCCACACGATCCGACAGCTTCGAGGCGTACGGAATGGTGACGACCAACACTAGCGCGGCGAACGTCACGGCCAGCAGAATCGGTGTCTTCGGAAAGTGCAGCGTGCCGACGAGATACGAGATCGCGAACACCGCGTAGACGTTGAACACCACGCCATCGATGTAACGCGCGCCCCAGCCGAGCAACACGTTGCGCCGGTAGTCGCGCGCAATTTCCGAGAGCGGCACGTGCGCCACGTGCTGACTGTCCTTGATCCGGGCGAACTCGGGTGTCTCGAGCACGCGCAGCCGGATGAACATGCCAACCGCCACCAGCACCAGGCTGAGCATGAACGCGAGACGCCAGCCCCACGACATGAACTGCGCATCGGTCAGTGTCGACGAGAGCAGTGCGACGACGCCGGTCGACAAACACAGTCCCACGGCGAGTCCGATCTGCGGATACGCGGCGAACTGCCCGCGCTTGTCGCGCGGTGCGTACTCGAATGCCATGAGCACCGCACCGCCCCACTCGCCGCCCAGTCCGATGCCTTGCAGCAATCGCAGGAACAGCAGAATCAGCGGAGCGGCAATACCGATGCTGTCGTACGTCGGCACCAGGCCGATCAGGAACGTCGACACCCCCATGATGGTGAGTGTGACGATGAGCAACGGCTTGCGTCCGATCCGGTCGCCGAAGTGACCGAAGAGAATACCGCCGAGGGGACGTGTGGCGAACCCCACCGCGTAGACCGTATAGGCCAGTACGGTAGCGATGAAGGCATCGCCGCTGGGGAAGAAGAGTTTGTTGAAGACGAGTCCTGTAACCGTGCCGTACAGGAAGAAGTCATACCATTCGACGGTCGTGCCGATCAGGCTGGCCAGCGCGACCGTGCGCACCGCTTTTTCGGCATTGGCGGCGTTGGCGGCATCACTGCCGCCCACACCCGTGAGAACCTGTTCCATTGCGCCTCCTGTTGATGCGCCGCGCCCAGCGGCGCGCTGCGACGCGCCGGTCTGCGCCGGGCGTCTGTCTCCTGGATGTCTCGGTGCCGCGTGTTCGTCACGCGGCTATTTTTTGATGATGGCTGTTGCGGGGACTGCAGGTAAGACTCGAAAACACGCATGCGCGCGAGCGCACACGATCACGGCGACACCCCGTCGGTCAGACCGGAGCGCCAATGAAGTTGCGGCCACGCGGACCGTCGAGTGCGGCGGCGATCATCGCACTGGATTCGGGCTCGGTCACGCCGTACGCCGAGAACTCGGTGGCGACGCCCAGGCCATTGAGGAATGCGGTGAGTTTGTCCGGTGCGTCCGCGATATCGCCGTCGAACACCCGCGCCAGCACCGCGTCGCGGTCGGCACGACGGCCAATGGCCAGTCGCATCACCGCCGGTAATGTGAACGAGCACGCGATGCCGTGCGGCAGGCCGTGGCGAATCGTCATGTCGTACGAAATCGAGTGGGCCAGTGCCGTCTTGGTGTTCGAGAACGCCATGCCCGCTTGCAACGCCGCGAGCGCCGCCTGACTGCGCAGATCCTCGTCGTCGAGCGACGCCATGAGCTGCGGCAGCACGCGCATCATGTCGCGCGCGGCGGTCACGGCGAAGGTGTCGGAGATCGGATTCGCGTTGACATTCCAGATTGCCTCCAGCGCATGCGAGAGGGCGTCCAGACCGCTTTGCAGCGTGACGGCGCGCGGCAGTGAGCGCGTCAGGCGCGGATCGACGATCGCCGCCTCCGGCCACGTCTCGGGCAGGTGCAGCGAATATTTCTTGCGCTTCACATGGCGGTCCCACAGCGTGGCCCACGGCGTGACTTCGCTGCCGGTGCCGGCGGTCGTGGGCACGGTGATGAGGCGCTTCGTGCGCGCAGGCCGGAAGGTCACGCCGGCATCGAGCGCGTCGACCAGTGTGGTGAAGCGGTCGTCGTCGCCCGCGACCATCAGCAGCTTGGCCGTGTCGAGTGCGCTGCCGCCCCCCAATGCCACGATCACTTCGCACTGGCCATATCGCCGCCAGAAGTCGCCATACATCGGGGCGAGTTCGCGCACGTCCGGATTCGGACTGACCTGATCGATCACGCCGGCGAGGCGTTGTCCGAGCAGCGCTTCGATTTGTCCCGTCATGCCGAGCGCGCGGGCTTCGGGCATGGTGACAAGCACCGCGCGGCGGTTGCCGACCAACTCGGGCAAGTGGGCGAGGGCGCCCGCACCGAAGTGAACGTCGACCGGATTATGAAAACGTGAACGTGCAGTCATGGTGAGGACGGTGCCGCCGCGCCCGCAGGCGATGCGATCAATTGATGAAGATTGAGCTGGATTATGGTGAGCGGCGTCCTATACTTCCAATTCACATTTTTTCGCCGATGTATTGGCAAAACCTATATCTCGTCACGGGAGCGACATCGATGCGGATTACCCAATTGCGCTCGTTCCATGCGGTAGCGCGTTACGGCAGCGTGACGCGCGCCGCAGAAGCGCTGCACGTGAGCCAGCCCACGATGACCACGCAGATTCGTGCGCTGGAGGAAACCTATGGCGTCGAGCTGTTCTATCGGCACGGCCGCGGGCTGACCCTCACGCCGACCGGCAAAGCGTTGTATGCCGTGAGTCTGCGCATCTTCTCCGACGAGGCCGAGGCGCTTGGCCTGCTTAAGGAGCATGGCGGGCTGCGCACGGGGGAGTTACGTCTTGGCGCCGTCGGGCCGCATCACGTGATGGAGATCGTGGCGGCATTCCAGCCACGCTTTCCCGGCATCCGTATTTCGATGCGGCCGGGGAATTCGGAAGAGATGATCGAGAGCCTGCTGGCGTATCGCACGGACGTGGCGGTGCTCGCGCGCTACTACGACGATGCGCGGTTGCATGTGGTCCCGTATCGCACGCATCCGGTGGTGCTGCTGGTGCCGCGGGCTCACCCATTCGCGCGACGCCGCAGCGTGAAGCTCGCAGAGCTGGCCGACGCCCCGATGCTCATGCGCGAGCCGGGCTCGACCACGCGTCACGCGCTCGAAGCGGCGTTGCAGGACGCCGGGGTGACACCCAATGTGGCGATGGAGATCGGCAGCCGCGAAGCGATTCGCGAGGCCGTGATTCTGGGGCTGGGGATTGCGGCGGTATCGGCGCGTGAGCACACGCCGGACGAACGGCTCGCGACGGTGTCGATCAGCGACGCCAGCGTGGAGACGACGACTGTCGTCGTGTGTCTGGCGGAGCGACGTGAGTCGCGTGCGATCGCCGCGTTTCTGGAGGTGGTGGCGGGGCTGGTGTGATGCCCCGGCATCCGGGGCATCGCGAGGGTGGCGCTGAAGGTGGCGCTGAGGGCAGCGCCTTACCGGCCGCCCTCGGCGCACATCGCTTTACAGATACTGACTCGACGCCAACACGACGACGGATGCCACGAGGCAGTAGATGCCGAACAGATACCAGCGGCCGTGCTCAAGCCAGCGCGACAGCCAGCGCAGCGCCACCAGACCGGCGAGGAAGCTGAACACCATACCGACGAGACTCGGCGTGAGCACCGACATGAAGTGGCCCGAGAACGTTTGCGCGCCGCCCGACTTGTATAGACGGTAAGCCTCTTTGACGATTACCGGCGGCGTGAGCACCACGGCCAGCGCGAAGCTGAATTCTTCGACGCGAACCTTATCGAGCCCGCGCAGCATGCCCGTCGAGATGGTCGAGCCCGAGCGCGAGAAGCCGCGGAAGGGCAGGCAAACGCCTTGCACCGCGCCGATCCACGCGGAGTCGGCGCCACGCATCGGACGGTCGCCCATCGGCGGACGCCGGGCGCCCGAGATCAGAATCAGAATGCCGGCCATCGCGAGGCCCGCCGAGATGATGTACAGATTGCCGAACAGATGCTCGATCTCGGAGTGCTGGGTGCCGCGCATCAACACCTTCTCGATGAAGAACATCAGTGCCAGCCCGATCACCCCGGTGAAGGCCGTGGCGATGATCACCTGTTTGGCGTTGTGAATGAAATCGTATTTCGACGAGAAATAGCGCTCGCGCCACGACTTCCAGAAATAGACGATGACGGCGAGCATCGTGCCGGTGTGGAGCATGACCAGCAACAGCGTCATCTCGGGCGCCGACGGATCGAGCCCCATGAGCTTCTCGGCCATGATGACGTGTGCCGAACTCGACACGGGGAGCAACTCCGCGACACCCTGCACAATCGCGAGCACGAGTACTTGCAGATAATCCATGCGTAATCCTTGGGAAATGGGCAAGGACAGTACGCCGCGATCGTGACATTTTCGTGACAGTCACATGACGTCGGCACCGGTTGCCTGCCCTCAACCGGCTGCCGCGCATGATACTCCGACAGAGTTGGCAGGAAATGAGGTATCGGGTCAGACGAGCGATCAGCGCCCCAGTCGACTCAGCGCCTGATCGAGATCCGCGAGCAAATCGTCGATATGCTCGATGCCGATCGACAGACGCACCGTCTCCTCGCTCACCCCCGCCTTGCGCAGTTCGTCCGGCGAAAGCTGGCGGTGCGTGGTCGACGCCGGGTGCGTGGCGAGCGACTTCGCGTCCCCGATGTTGACCAGTCGCGTGAAGAGTTGCAGGGCGTCCTGAAACGCGGCGCCTGCGGCAAGTCCGCCCTTCACGCCGAAGGTCAGAATGCCGGGACCACGTCCCGACAGGTAGCGTTTCACGAGGGCGTGATCCGGATGATCCGGCAGCCCCGCGTAATTCACCCACTCCACCTTCGGATGCGTTTTGAGGTACTGCGCGACCTTCAGGGCGTTCTCGGTGATGCGCTCGAGTCGCAACGCCAGCGTTTCGATGCCTTGCAGGATCTGGAACGCGTTGAACGGCGAGATGGCGGCACCGGTGTTGCGCAGCGGCACAACGCGCGCACGTCCGATATACGCCGCCGGGCCGAACGCTTCCGTGTACACCACACCGTGGTAGCTCACATCCGGCTCGTTCAGGCGCTTGAAGCGCACCTTGTGATCGGCCCAGGGGAATTTGCCGGAGTCGACAATGGCGCCGCCCAGGCTCGTGCCGTGACCGCCGAGATACTTCGTCAGCGAATGCACGACAATGTCCGCCCCATGCTCGAACGGACGCAGCAGATAGGGCGACGGCACCGTGTTGTCGATGATGAGCGGAATGCCGTGACGATGCGCGATCTCTGCGAGCTTCGCAATATCGGTGATGTTGCCCAGCGGATTGCCGACCGACTCCGCGAAGATGGCCTTGGTGTTCGCGTCGATGAGCGGCTCGAACGATTCCGGCTCGCGCGGATCGGCGAAGCGTGTGGTGATGCCCGAGAGCGGCAGCGTGTGGGCCAGCAGGTTATAGGTGCCGCCGTAGAGCGTGCTGGCGGCAACGATGTTGTCGCCCGCCTCGGCAATCGTCTGAATAGCGTAAGTGACCGCCGCCTGACCGGACGCGAGCGCCAGCGCCGCAATCCCGCCTTCGAGCGCGGCGACGCGCTGCTCGAGCACGTCCTGCGTCGGATTCATGATGCGCGTGTAGATGTTGCCCGGCACCTTGAGGTCGAACAGATCGGCCCCATGCTGCGTGTCGTCGAAGGCGTAGGCCACCGTCTGGTAGATCGGTACCGCCACGGCACGCGTGGTCGGGTCGGGACGGTAGCCGCCGTGAACGGCCAGCGTCTCGAGACGCCATTGCGGGGCTTGCGGTGTTGTTTCGCTCTTGTCGGTCTTGTCAGTCATGTCGAATGTCTCCGGATAAGCATGACGTTCCATTGGCGGAACGATTTGATTAGGTATCCGATGGCATTCTAAACGGCGGCATGATTCTGGCTTATCTCCGATTGGCGGATGCTTGGCAACACACGGCCGCAACCGTTCGTAATATGGCGTGCGCCGAACACGCTATCTGACGCGTTATGGGCTGGCTATACTCGTTCGCACACGCCGTCACAGCGCCTTACGGGAGACGTATTGCCATGCCAGTCAACTTCATGGGTCTTACGCGTCTGATGAGCTCTACGCATCGTATGCGCCGATCTCCCTTTCGGTTGGCGCGACGCGTGACTTCACCGCTCGCCATCGCGCTCGCGTGCCTCTCGTCGGGATGGTTTGGCAGTGCGTTCGCGCAGGAGAAGGTGAGCATCCCGTCGCTGGATGCCGACAGCAGCGGCGCGCCCGTGATGATCGACGCCTATCTGTTTCGCGCAGCGAACGCCAGCGGCCCCACGCCGGCCGTCGTCTTCATGCATGGCTGCAACGGGATGTTCACGCGCAAGGGCAAGATCGACGCCCGGGAACTCGACTGGGCGCACCGGCTGAACGCGCAAGGCTACGCGGTACTGGCGGTCGACAGCTTCACGTCACGCGCGCAGCCCAGCGAGTGCGCCAACGGCGGACCGGTGCGGCCTTCGGTGGAGCGTCCGCGTGACGCCTACGGGGCGTTGCGTTATCTGCAGAGCTTGCCGGACATCCGGCCGGATCGCGTCGCGTTGATGGGATGGTCGCACGGTGGCGGCACGGTGCTGTTCTCCGTGGGTCCGAAGAGCCCCGGCCGAGCCAAGGATGCGCAACGGGATGCCAAACCGGATGGCAAACCAGCGCCGGATTTCGTGGCCGCCGTCGCGTTCTACCCCGGGTGGTGCAACACCAGGGCGCAGGGTGCCGACTGGTCGACGCGTATCCCGCTGCTCATCCTCACCGGCGCCGACGACGTCTGGACGAAGGCCGCGCCCTGCGACGCCTTCGTGCAAGACGCGACCGCGCAAAGCGCGCCGATCACGTTCCATATCTATCCGGGGGCGGTGCACGACTTCGACTACCCCAATCTGCCCGTGCGCAATCGCCCGGAATTCACCAACCCGCGCACTCACGTCGTGCCGATCACCGGCACCCAGCCGGAAGCGCGCGACGATGCCATTGCACGCGTCACCGCATTTTTTGCGAAAGCGCTCGGCACCTGATTTCTCGTTGAATTCGACAGTGCGTTCGATGCATAGGCTGGAAACCCCTGTCCAGTGGTCATCAGCAATCAGGGGAATGAAACTTGCCCACCAGAAATCCACAGCTTACTCACAGAAAAGGCCGGGGATATCCACAAGAAATCCACCGGCTTCACCGGGGTTATCCACGACATATCCACCGTATATCCACCACATACTCACTGGTTATCCCCGCGATTTAGGCGACTTGTCCCCTGGCTGTCCACCGACTATCCCCTTGCCATCCACAGGGTTGCCCACAGGGGCATCACAGCTTGCTCACAGGGTTATCGACAGACTTGTCCACAGTCGATGACATACGCGAAGTCAGCGCACAAAACAAAATCGGCCGCTAAAAATGCGGCCGATTTGTCATCGGAGACTGCTGCCCGGAGTCGCAATGCGCTGTATTAGCGCCGGCTCACGGGAGGTCGAGCAAGTGCGGCGATTGGCAGACTGGATTAGCTACCGAAGTACGTGTTACCGGCTTGGGCGATCTTGCTGACCGAATCCGAGGTCACGACCGCCGTTGCGCCGCCAGCCTTGGCAACCGTTTCCGGATATACCGAATCGTGTTGTTGCAGCAGACCGGCTTGCTCGGTTTGCACCAGCTCTGCGCGAACCTGGGCGCGGGTCATGGCGCTGGTTTGGGGGACCCACGAGAGTTCCGACGGACCGTCGAAAGCGTCGCTGGCGAAAGCCGAACCGGCCGACACAGCCAACATGGCGGAAACCAGGGCAGAGGTAATAAGAGTGCGTTTCATGATGTTTTCTCCTGTCTGTTTGGGTGGCGGCGATGTTCAATTCATCGTCGACAACTGCAGTCTATTGCTCGCATTCACCACAATAAAGTCGATAATTGTCTATTTCTAATTGCTGATTTAGAAACAATTAAGACAAGAGGATGGCGAAGCGCGGAGAAAAGTGAGCGCAAACTTATATCGAATGCCGCTTTGGAGAATCGCATCGGAATATCGCGCGGTGAAAAGGGCTGTCGATATATAAAACCGTATACGATTTCTGCGCAGCCCCAATGAAAACGGGACGCCATCAGGCGTCCCGTGTGTGGCTCGCAACTCAGCGAAAACCGGCGGCCGACTCGATCGGAAAAGCCAGCCGCTGAAGTCGACCGCCGGGGTCGACCGACTACTTTGCCGTGGCAGCTTCCTCCGACTTCGTTGCCGAGGCCCCCGAGGCCGCCGTCTGCGCAAGCACCGGCTTGAGCGCGATGCCGGTGTGACTCGCGGCGACCTTCGTCAGGGCATCGGGTGACGTCGTCGCCACGACCATTCCGCCGGCTTTGCCGCCTTCCGGCCCCATGTCGACGATCCAGTCGGCTTCGGCAATCACATCGAGGTTGTGTTCGATGACAACGACCGTATGCCCGCCATTCACCAACCGGTGCAGCACATTGATCAGACGCGCCACATCTGCCATGTGAAGACCGACGGTCGGCTCGTCGAGCACATACAGCGTGTGCGGCGACTTCTGTCCGCGACGCGTGATGTCGTCGCGCACCTTGGTCAACTCCGTCACCAGCTTGATGCGCTGCGCTTCGCCACCCGATAACGTCGGCGACGGCTGGCCCAGCGTGAGATAGCCAAGGCCGACGTCCTGCATCAGTTGCAGCGGATGCGCGATGCTCGGCATCGACGCGAAGAACTCGACGGCCTCGTCGACTTCCATCGTCAGCACATCGCCGATGCTCTTGCCGCGCCAGGTGACCGCCAGCGTCTCGGCATTGAAGCGCTGTCCGTGACACACGTCGCACAGCACCTTCACGTCGGCGAGGAAGCTCATGCCGATGGTGCGCACGCCTTGCCCTTCGCATGCCGGGCAACGACCATCCCCGGTGTTGAACGAGAATCGCGACGCCGCGTAACCACGCGCACGGGCTTCGAGCGTGTCGGCAAACAGGCGTCGAATCGTGTCCCAGAAGCCGATGTACGTGGCCGGGCACGAACGCGGTGTTTTACCGATGGGCGTCTGATCGACTTCGAGCACACGATCGATCGTCTCCCAGCCGGTCACCGAGTCGCAGCCATGCCAGGCGTGCACCACCGGACGGCGCGACTCAGTCGGCGCCTCCGACTTCGCGCGCGGCTTGCCGTCCGCCTTCACGGCGTGACGCACCGTGCCCTTGCGCGCACGTCGCTCGGCCGGCGACGACAACACCGAACGTCCCACGGCATCGAGCAGGTTCGTCATCAGCACGTCGCGCGCGAGTGTCGATTTGCCCGACCCCGAGACGCCGGTAATCGCCGTGAGCCGCGACAACGGCAGCGATGCCGTCACGTGCTTCAGATTGTGGAGCGTTGCGCCGTGCACCGTCAGCCAATTCGGCGGCACCGCCTCGACACCCTTGGCGGACGCGATGACCTCGCGGCGCGGTTGAATCGGATGCACCAGCGGATGCGCCAGGAACTTGCCGGTCAGCGAGTCGGGATTCGCGGCCAGATCGGCCACGCTGCCTTGCGCGACGAGCGTGCCACCACGCTTGCCGGCACCCGGCCCGATATCGATGATGTGATCCGCACGACGAATCGTATCCTCGTCGTGCTCGACCACCACCAGCGTGTTGCCCTGATCGCCCAGCTTGCGCAACGCGCCGAGCAGAATGCCGTTGTCGCGCGGGTGCAAGCCGATGGTCGGCTCATCCAGCACGTAGCAAACGCCTTGCAGGTTGCTGCCCAACTGCGCCGCCAGACGAATACGCTGCGACTCACCGCCCGAGAGCGTGGGCGCCGCGCGATCGAGCGTGAGGTAGCCGAGTCCGACTTCCTCCAGAAACTCCAGACGCCCCTGAATCTCGCTGATCAGATCGCGGGCGATGCTCGCTTCGCGGCCATGCAGATCGAGTCGTTGAATCCACTCGCGCACGTCGCTCACGGTCCACTGGGCGACGTCGGAGATCGCGTGTTCGTCGAACGTCACTGCGCGCGCGACGGTATTGAGTCGCGCACCGTGACAATCCGGACACGGCTGATCGCCCACGCCTTCCGGCTCCTGCTCCTCCGACGGCAGCGAGTGCTCACGCCCCCGGTTGTCCTGATTGAGCACGGTGTCGTCGAACGCTTCGCGCTGCTCACGCGTAAGCGCGAGGCCCGTGCCCACGCACGTCGAGCACCAGCCATGTTTGCTGTTGAACGAGAACATGCGCGGATCGAGATCCGGGTAGCTGGTGCCGCACACCGGGCACGCGCGCTTGACCGAAAACACCTCGATCTCGCCTACGCCCTCGCCTGGCTGCTCATGGGTCATGGTGTCGCCCAGACCGTCGAGCGGTGCGAGCAGATGCATGACACCCTTGCCCAACTCGAGCGCCGCCGCCAGCAGCGTGCGCAGCAAGCCTTCGTTCTCGGGCGTGACCACCACGTCGCCCACCGGCAGTTCGATGGTGTGTTCGCGGAAGCGGTCGAGCTTCGGCCACGGGTCGACCGGCAGGAAGACGCCGTCGACCCGCAGATGCGAATGCCCGCGCGCCTTGGCCCATTTCGCCAGATCGGTGTAGATCCCCTTGCGACCCACGACCAGCGGTGCGAGCAGG
The DNA here is from genome assembly GCA_031291335.1 of Pandoraea sp. GTDB lineage: Bacteria > Pseudomonadota > Gammaproteobacteria > Burkholderiales > Burkholderiaceae > Pandoraea. The sequence continues at coordinate 26,828 of JARLJF010000022.1, forward strand.
CCCACGTGCTGGCCACGACGGTCGCGCATCAGTTGCGCGACGATGGAATCCGGACTTTGCGCCGTGACGGGCGCGCCGTCATGAACGCAGTGCTGAATGCCAAGCTTCACATACAGAAGGCGCAGGAAGTGCCAGACCTCCGTCGTGGTTGCGACGGTACTCTTGCGTCCGCCGCGCGACAGACGCTGCTCGATGGCGACCGTCGGTGGAATGCCATACACGGCATCCACTTCCGGACGCCCCGCCGGCTGCACGATGGATCGCGCATAGGCGTTGAGCGATTCGAGATAACGGCGCTGCCCTTCGTTGAAGAGAATGTCGAAGGCGAGCGTCGACTTGCCCGATCCCGACACCCCGGTAATCACGCTGAACTTGCCGCGCGGAATGGCCACGTCAAGCGACTTCAGATTGTGCTCACGCGCATTGACGATACGAATGTCATCGCCGCCTGCGGGCTTGCGATGCGCACGCGCGGCACGCAGCGCCGTTTGCAACGGCATGCCCGGATCGCCGGCGGATTGGGCCACCGCCGCGCCCTGCCCAGGGGCGACCACCGTGCGTTCGTAGTCGGCCAGCGCGCGGCCGGTATGCGAACCCTCGCACGCCACCACCTGCGCGAGCGTGCCCGCGCAAAGCACTTCACCGCCGCCTTCGCCGCCTTCCGGCCCGAGGTCGATGATCCAGTCGGCCGCGCGCACCACATCGAGGTTGTGTTCGATGACGAGCAGCGAGTTACCGCCGTCGAGCAACTTGCCGAACGCCCTCATGAGCTTGGCGATGTCGTCGAAGTGCAGCCCCGTGGTCGGCTCGTCGAAAATGAAGAGACGGCCACGATGCGCGACCTTCTGCCCGCTTGCGGTCTTCTTCTGCGCCGCTTCGGCGAGGAAACCCGCCAGCTTCAGACGCTGAGCTTCACCACCCGAGAGCGTCGGCACCGGCTGACCGAGCTTCACGTATTCGAGACCGACGTCCACGATAGGCTGCAGCACACGCAGCACGTCGCGATCCGACGAGAACAACTTGACGGCCTCGTTGACCGTCAGCTCGAGCACGTCCGACACGCTCAATTCGCGCGTCGCCTCACCCGGCACGGCGCGCTGAATCTTCACGTCAAGCACTTCGGCGCGGTAGCGCTTGCCGTCACAGTCAGGGCAACGCAGATAGACATCGCTCAGGAATTGCATCTCCACGTGCTCGAAGCCCGAGCCGCCGCACGTCGGGCAGCGCCCGTTGCCGGAGTTGAAACTGAACGTACTGGCGGTGTAGCCGCGTTGCAGCGCCACCGGTTCGGCGGCGAACAACTTGCGAATCTCGTCGAACGCGCCGACATAGCTGGCCGGGTTCGAGCGCGCCGTCTTGCCGATAGGCGACTGATCGACGAACACCACGCCCGACAGTTGCTCGGCACCGACCAGTTCGTCGTGTGCGCCGGGCGCTTCGGTCGGATCACCGAAGTGACGTGCCAACGCGGGATTGAGCACATCCTGCACCAGCGTCGATTTGCCGGAGCCGGAAACGCCGGTCACGCACACCAGCCGGCCCAGCGGAATCTCGACGTCGACATGCTTGAGGTTGTGCTCACGAACGCCGCTCAACGCCAGACGCGGCGTATCGGCATCGACCGGACGCGCGCGCCAGTTCGATGCGTTCGCCACATGCTTGCGCCCGCCCAGATAGTTCCCGGTCAGCGTGTCGGCGTGACGCACTTCCTCGGGCGTGCCATCGAAGACGATCTGACCGCCGCGCTCGCCCGGCCCCGGTCCCATGTCGATGACGCGGTCGGCGGCAAGCATCACTGCCGGATCGTGCTCGACTACCACGAGCGTATTGCCCGCGTCGCGCAGACGATGCATCGCGGCAACGATACGATCCATGTCGCGCGGATGCAGACCGATACTCGGTTCGTCCAGCACGAAGAGCGTGTTGACGAGCGACGTGCCGAGCGCCGTCGTCAGATTGATACGCTGCACTTCGCCGCCCGAGAGCGTGCGGCTCTGGCGGTCGAGCGTGAGATAGCCGATGCCGACGTCGCACAGATACTTCAGACGCGTGCCGACTTCCTCTTGCAACAGCTTGAGGGCGTCGTCGAGCAGACTCGATGGCAAGGTAAGCGAATCGAAGAACTGACGCACACGCGAAATCGGCATGAGCATCAGGTCGTGCATGGTGAGGCCCGGCAGCGCTTCGAGCTGCTCGCGCGACCATGACACGCCGCGCGGCATGAAGCGCTGTGCAGGCGGCAGCACGGCGTCGGCGTTCTCCTTCGAACCCAGACGCCACAGCAGGCCTTCCGTCTTCAGTCGAGCGCCGCCGCACGTCTCGCAATTCGTGTAGCTGCGGTACTTCGAGAGCAGCACACGGATGTGCATCTTGTACGCCTTCGACTCCAGATAGCCGAAGAAGCGGCGAATGCCGTACCACTGTTTGTTCCACTCGCCTTTCCAGTCGGCGTCACCTTCGATGACCCACTCGCGATGCTCGGGCGAGAGTTTCGACCAGGGCGTGTCGCGCGGAATGCCCGCCTTGCCCGCGTACTCGAGCAGGTCGTCCTGAATCTCTTTCCATGCGGGTGTCTGGATGGTCTTGATCGCGCCGCCGCGCAACGTCTTGCGCTCGTCGGGGATCACCAGACCGAGGTCGACACCGATCACGCGGCCGAAACCGCGACAGGCCTCGCACGCACCGTAGGCGGAGTTGAACGAGAAGAGGGCGGGTTGCGGGTCGGCGTAGTGCAGATCGCTGTCGGGGCAGTGCAGGTCCTGCGAGTAACGCCAGATGTCGGGCTCGCCCGCTTCGGCCAGCACGTAGACGTTCACCCGTCCGCGACCGCGTTTGAGCGACGACTCGATGGCTTCCATCGCGCGCACTTTCTCGGTGTTTTGCAAACGGAACCGGTCGGCGACGACATCGAGCACCTTGCGGGTACCGTCGGCCGTTGCGACTTCGCGCTCGGCCTGCACGCGCGTGTAGCCGGAAGCCGACAGCCATTGCTCGACTTCATCGGCCGTCACGGTGCCGGGCAGTTCGACCGGAAACGTGACGACCAGACGCGGATCGCCCTGGGCGGTGCGGGCCATCAGGTCGGCGTAGATCGTCTCGGGCGTGTCGTGACGCACCGGTTGCGCCGTCTCGCGATCGAACAGCGCCGCCGCCCGGGCGAACAACAGCTTCAGGTGATCGTTGAGTTCGGTCATCGTGCCGACCGTCGAGCGCGAACTGCGCACGGGATTGGTCTGATCGATGGCGATGGCGGGCGGCACACCTTCCACATGGTCGACCTGCGGACGATCCATACGGTCGAGGAACTGGCGCGCGTAGGCACTGAAGGTCTCGACGTAGCGTCGCTGGCCTTCGGCAAACAGCGTGTCGAAGACCAGACTCGACTTGCCGGAACCGGACGGCCCGGTCACGACCGTCATCTCACCGGTCTGGAGATCGACGTCGAGGTTCTTGAGGTTGTGCTGGCGGGCGCCGCGAATGCGAATGGCGTGGCCGGCCGAGGGGTCGGATTTCGGGGATGACTTGTCCACTTGGTATCAGGGCCGCTTGATTGACAATGAACAGCGTGACGATAAACAGCGTGAGGTCTGGCAACGCGCGTGCGCGCCTCGGGGGAACTACTGTATCAGGCCGATACGACAGCCGCTGGCAGCATCCGAGCGTCGCTCGGCATGCCGCGATTGTACTGTACATTTGTACAGCATAATCGATTCCCCCATTGCCGGTGTTCCTAATCCGGATGCCGCTTGCCAACCGCGACTTCGCACGTACACACATCGGTATCTGCACCACCCCGATCAGTGCCTACAGTCGCCAATTGCTTCCTATCCGTCACCGCGCGATAAGCTCATGATATGATGCGAATGATTATCATTAACCTCAAAAGCTGCTAGATCAGCGAAGGTTGCGTACTCACGCGGCCGAGCCAAAACCATGATGCGTGACGACACCGGGGGACGCAAAAACGACGCACGCGCCGACGCGTCCGGCGTGGCCACGCTCTATCACGATCATCACGGCTGGCTGCGCAACTGGCTGCACCGCAAGCTCGGCAACCACGGCGACGCCGCCGACCTCGCACACGACACCTTCGTGCGCCTGCTCAGCAAGGACGCCCCCGTCTGCCCGCGCGAACCCCGGGCGTTTCTGACCGTCGTTGCACAGGGGCTGGTCGCCAACCTGCACCGCCATCGCAAGATCGAAGCTGCGTACCTCGACGCGCTCGCTGCGCAACCCGAGGCTGTCGCGCCCGATCCGGAAACCCGCGCGATCCTGCTTCAGACACTCATCGACATCGACCGACGCCTCGACGGCCTGCCGCCGGTCGCGCGCCGCGTCTTCCTGATGTCGCAACTCGACGGCCTCGCACAACGCGACATCGCCGACGCCGTCGGCATCTCCATCGCCACCGTGCAACGCCACATCGTCAAGGCGTTGCACGCCTGTTGCTTCGGGAACCCCGCCGCATGAGCACCGATACGCATCCGCGGCACAGCACGGGCGGCACGTCGTCAGCGACGGCAACGCTACCGGAGTCGGTCACGCTCGCGGCCACCGAATGGTTCGTCCGTCTGCAAGCGAACGATGCCCCCGGCACCGACGCCAACGCCCGCGCCTCCACTCAGGCCGCGTGGCAACGCTGGCACGACGCCGATGCCCGGCACGCCCTCGCGTGGCAGCGTCTGGTCGAGTTCGGCGCGCATCTGCGCACCCTGCCACCGCTCGTCGCGCACAACACGCTCGTTCGGGCGCGCGCGAATCCGGGGCGCCGGCGTGTGCTCAGTCTCATCGCCTTTGCGGGGGTTGCCGGTGCCGTCTGGTCCGGTAGCAACTCCAACACCGTACGTGCCTGGCGTGCCGATGTGAGCACTGGCGTTGGCGAGCGCCGCACCCTGCAGCTCGCCGACGGCACCACGCTCTCGCTCAACACCGACTCCGCCGTCGATATCAGTCTCTCGCAGGACACCCGCCGCTTGCGGCTGGTACGCGGCGAGATCGCCATCACCACCGGGGCCGATGCCGATCACGGCCATCGCCCCTTCTTTGTCGACACCGCGCAAGGCAGCCTCCAGGCGCTCGGCACCCGTTTCGCCGTGCGTCAGCATGACGACAGCGCCACGGTCACGGTGCTCGAAGGGGCGGTGCGCATCGTGCCCGCAAAGGCCACCAACGCAACAACGGTACTGACGGCGGGACAGGGCGCGACGTTTGACGCCACTACCCTGCGCTCACGCGTCGACGACGCCAGCGCCGCCAATGCCGCCGCCGCATGGACACAAGGCATGCTCGTGGTGCACGCCATGCCGCTCGGCGACTTCCTTGCCGAACTCGGCCGCTACCGTCGCGGACATCTCGGTTGTGCGCCGGAAGTGGCTGGCCTGCGCGTCTCGGGCATCTATCCGATCGACGACACGGACCGCGTGCTCGACATGCTCTCGCGCGCGTTGCCGGTCGATGTGCAGCGCTATACGCGCTGGTTCGTACGCGTGCAGCCCGGCTCGGGCACCGGCGATCCGCCCGCCCGCATACGGACATACCAGGCCGTCGGCGGCGACCGTCCGCATACCTAAGGCCATCGTCAAAAAATATTTTTGCGTCGGATGAGGGGTTTTCGAATCTCGCGGGGCATAGACAGGAATGCCCATTTCGATGTTTCGATGCTCCATAGAAAGGAATCCGCCGTTATGTCTTCTCACGTCAGCCACACGCCTGTGCGTGCCGCACGTGTGCGCACGCTCGTCCGTGCCGAAACCGCCGCCACTCGCCGCGCTGTCACTCTGGCCGCCAGTGCACTCTTCACCCTGACCGCCTTGACGGCCCTGAGCGCTCACGCCCAGTCCGCCGCGTCCGGCAGCGCCGCCCCGGCGAGCGCCTCTCGTGCCGCCCAGTCGCTGCACATTCCGGCCGGCTCGCTGCAACAGGGCCTCGTCGCCTTCGCCCAGCAGACCGGGCTGATGATTTCGTACGACGCCGCGCAGATCGCCGACAAGCGCACCGCCGGCGTCTCGGGCACGTACACGCCGTCGCTCGCGCTGGCGATCCTGATCGAAGGCACCGGGCTGCAAGCCTCCGGCCAGCCGAACGGCGGTTACATCGTCGCCCCCGGCCCGAACGCCGCCTCCGGTGGTGCCGCAGGGGCCGCCGTCGCCCTGCCGCAAACGAACGTGAACGCACGTGCCGAGCGCGACGTCGCGCGCGGCCCGGTCGTCGGCTACGTTGCACAACGCAGCGACACGGCCACCAAGTCGGATACGTCGATCATGCAGACGTCGCAATCGATCAGCGTGATTCCGCGCGATCAGATGAACGATCAGGGCGTGCAGACCGTGACCGACGCGCTCAAGTACGCCGCCGGTGTGAACGCCGACCCTTACGGCAGCGACACCCGCGCCGACTGGTTCTACATTCGCGGCTTCAACGCCGACGTCTATTGGGACGGCCTGCGCGTGCCGCAAATCGCCAACCGGCCCGGCAGCTACGCCGCCATTCGCGTCGATCCGTACACGCTCGAGCGCGTGGAAGTGCTGCGCGGCCCCAGCTCCATCCTCTATGGCGCGGGCGACCTCGGCGGTCTCGTCAACCTGGTGAGCAAAGCCCCGAGCGCCGAGCCGTATCGCGAAATCGGCATCGACTACGGCACGTTCGATCGTCGCCAGTTGCGCGTCGACATGACCGGCCCGGCCAACGAAGACGGCACGCTGCTGTACCGCATCACGGGCCTGGGTCGCGCCTCGAACTCGCAGACCGACAACGTGAGCGACGATCGCATCATGCTCCAGCCGTCGATCACGTGGCGTCCGAATGCACAGACGAGCTTCACCTGGTTCGTCAACTACATGCAGGACAACATGGGCTCGTCGGTCAGCTACGGCCCGGCGCTCGGCATGGTGAATCCGTCGCGCTGGGGCCGCATCGACCGCGACCTGCTGACCGGTGACCCGGCCTTCGACCGCTATCGCAAGACGCAGGTCGCCACCGGCTACCGCTTCGAGCATCGTCTGAACGACGCCCTGCAATTCCGCTCGACCGCGCGCTTCACGCACATGGATCTCGACTACGAGTCGATCTATGGCACGGCGCTGCTCGCGGATCAGCGCACGCTGCAACGCACTGCCTATCAGGCCGAACCGATCCTGAACGGCTGGCAGCTCGACAACAACGTGCAGTACGACACGAAGACCGGCCCCATTGCGCACAAGGTGGTCGGCGGTGTGGACTTCCAGACGCAGCGCTTCCTGAACCGCGTGTGGACGGGCACGGCGCCGTCGCTCGATCTTTATGCACCGGTCTACGGCGTAAAGGGCGTGTTGCCTGCCAACCCGACGACCAGCACCGACCAGACGCAAACGCAGCTCGGCCTGTACCTGCAGGACCAGATGCGTTGGGATCGCTGGTATCTCACGCTCGGCGGTCGCGAAGACTTCACATGGTCGACGACCGACAACAACATCAACAATACGTCGGTGAAGCAGACGCCGAACAAGTTCACGTGGCGCGCGGGCCTGCTATACGAATCGGCCATCGGGCTGTCGCCGTACTTCAGCTATTCGACGTCGTTCCTGCCCACGCTCTCGACCAACCTCGCGGGCGCCCCGCTCCAGCCGACGACGGGTCAGCAGTACGAGATCGGTCTCAAGTACCAGCCGGTGAACACCAACGCGATCTTCACCGCGTCGCTGTTCAATCTGACGCAGCAGAACGTGTCAACCGCCGACCCGGCCAACACGCGCAACACGATCCAGACGGGCGAAGTGCGCTCGCGCGGCGTAGAACTCGAAGCGCGTATGAGCGTGACGTCCAAGTTCAACATGGTGGCGAGCTACACGTATCAGGACGTGGAAGTCACACGCAGCAACAACACCGACCTGGGCAAACGCCCCTATGGTGTGCCGCGCAACATGGCGTCGTTCTGGGCCGACTACAACTTCGGCAACGTGGGTGATGTGAAGCTTGGCGCGGGCGCCGGCGTGCGTTATCTGGGACAGACGGCAGGCGACAGCGTCAACTCGTTCTCGGTGCCGAGCGTGACGCTCGTCGATGCCGCGCTGCACGCCGATATCGGCTGGCGCTGGCGTCTGCAGCTCAACGCGACCAACCTGTTCGACCGCACCTACGTAGCGGGCTGCAACACCACCGTGCAGTGCTACTACGGCACGGGCCGCACGGTGATCGGCAGCGTGACGGCGCGCTGGTAAAACGCGTCAGCGGGACATCCGCAGACGTTAACAAAATGCCGGGCGTTCGGGTCTTCCGAACGCCCGGCATTGCCCCCGGATCGATGGAGTAGCATGACGGCATCCGGGCTCTCTTTCGCACGATATGAGTGCAATTCTTGCGGCGCGCAGTGCCATCCTGCGCCCCCCTTCGTCCATCATGCAGGCCTCGCACGCTCCGCCGGGACTCACTCCTCTGAGTGCGCGGACGACGCGCTATCGCGCCGCCTTCCTCGCGTCGCTCCTGCCGCTCGCTCTGCTCGCCGCCTGCGCGGGCGCACCGCCGGCCACCACGGCGTCCCAGCCGCCTGTGGCAAACGCAACGGCCACGCGTTACAACATCAGTCGTTTCCCCATCGAGCATTACGATCAGAACGTCGATCACTGGATCCGTCCTGACGCACCCGGCTACGATCAACCACTACTCTCCGCACAGGAACAGAACCGCCGCTTCGAGGCGTTCCGCGCCCGCTACTTCGGCACTGCGCCGCGCGACCCGTCGCCGTGGAACGGCACGTGGCTCTCGACATCGCTGCTCAATGCCGCGGGTGCGCAACAGATCGCCGACTCGCAAGGCCGCCACGTCAGACGCTTCGACAACAGCGCCCCCGGCGTGCGCATGACCTACGGCGAGAACTTCCAGCCTCACACGGCAGCGTGGAGTCGTGCCATCGAAAGCAACATGGCGCTGGCACAACTCAACGCCGATCACGCCAGTTGGCCATACGATCCACGCCGACGCGGCATCACCGTCGACAACGCGCTCGTGCGTCAGCTTCCCACCAACGATCCCGCGTTCTACGACTTCCGTCAGGCCGGCGAGGGCTATCCGTTCGATGCACTGCAAGAATCCGCGCTGCGCCCCGGCACGCCCGTGTACACGCTCGCCCGCAGCGTCGATGGCGCGTGGCTGCTTGTCTATTCGCCCGATCTGATCGGCTGGGTGGATGCTCGCACAGTGGCGTCGGTCGACGAGCGTTTCATCTCCAGGTGGCGTGACGCCGCGCAGCGCAACCTCGGCGCCATCGTACGTGCCGACACCCCCCTGGCCGACACGTCACCCGGCACCACGACGCCCGTCTACCGAACGTTCGCGCCCATCGGTACGGTGCTGCCGATGATGCAATGGCACGACGGACGTCAGGCGGTAATGTTCCCGGTGGCCGACATTGAGCGACGGGCGCAGATTCGCACCGCGGCGCTGGACACTTCAACCTTCGTACGCATGCCCTGGCTGCTCACGCCGCGCCACGTGGCGCAAGTGATGAAGCAGCAGATCGGACGTCCGTATGGCTGGGGCAACACGCTGTTCTACAACGACTGCTCGGCCGAGACACGCAGTCTCTTCTCGCCCTTCGGCGTGTGGCTGCCGCGTCATTCGTCGAATCAGCTGGATGCCGGAAAACGCACCGATCTGCGCGCCGCCGATATCGATACACGCCTGCGCGCGCTGGCTGAGCGCGGCCGTCCACTAATGACGCTGATCCATATCAACGGCCACATCATGTTGTATCTGGGCAATGTGCGGGATGGGCAGCGCGAGGGCGAGAGCGTACCAATGACTTATCAGAACGTTTGGGGTTTGTCGCCTGCGGATGGCAGCCGTCGCAATGTCATCGGCGGCTCGGTGATCCTGCCGCTGCTGAAGACCTATCCGGAAGATCCGGAAGTGCGTTCGCTAGCGGGCAAGTCGTTGTTCGAGATCAGTGTGATCGGCGGCGACCGCGACGAAGGCGATGCAGACGCCGCGCATGTACCCAGCGTCGATGCATCGGAAGAGATGCCGCAATAAGGGTGCGGCGGCCACTCGGAATGTCAGAAGCGCAACGCGCTGAAGGGCGAGGGATCGACGACCGTCGTCTCGCCCATCATCATCTCGGCCACGAGGCGGCCCGTGACCGGCCCTAGCGTCAGGCCGTGGTGGGCATGACCGAATGCAAACCACAGATCGCGATGACGCGGCGCAGGACCGATGATCGGCATCATGTCGGGCGTGCAGGGACGTCGGCCGAGCCACGGCTCGGGATCGACTCGCTCGCCGAGCGGGAACGTCGCGCGCGCGAGGGGCTCGACGGCGGCCAGTTGCACGGGCGTCGGCGGCGTATCGCGCAGGCCGAGTTCCACCCCTGTCGTGAGCCGGATACCGCGCGTCATTGGTGCGATGAGGAAGCCGTGTTCGGCATCGAGCACCGGTTGATTCAACTGGGCACCCGGCTGTGCGCGGTAGTGCATGTGATAACCGCGTTTGACTGCGAGCGGCAGTCGATAGCCCAGCGCCGCCGTCACGGTGTCGGCCCACGGCCCGAGGGCAACGACCGCGCGTCGCGCCTGGATGCGCCCCTCCTGCGTCTGCACCGACCATTGCGGCTGCAATGTCGTGGCGTCCCCGTTGAACAGGCGTCCGCCCAGCGATTCGAAGTAACGCGCGTAGGCCGCCACCAGCGCCCCCGGATCGCTCACGGAATCCGACGCCGTGTAGCGCAACCCGCCCACCAGGGCATGGGTGAGCGCAGGCTCGTCGTCGCGCAGACGGGAGGCGTCGAGTCGCTCGAACGGCACGTCGTACTCCTCGCGCCAACGCTCGGCATCGCGTTGCGCCGCATCCATCGCCGCCGCGGTGCGGAATACCTTGACCCAACCGCCTTCACGCAACAAATCTCCCGCGCCGGATGCCGCGATGAGTTCGCGATGTTCCGTCACGCAATGGGCGATGAGCGTGCTGTAGTGACGCGCGATCTCCGTGTGCCGCTTCGGCGCCGAGTGGTACCAATAGCGCACGAGGAAGGGCGCGATGCTCGCCATCGCCGATGGGTGATAACGCACATCGGTCGAGCGGTTGCCGGCGTAGCGCAACAGCGTGCCGAAGTCGCGTGGAAAGGCGTACGGATACACGCCTTCGCGCTGAATCAGCCCGGCATTGCCAAACGAGGTTTCGTTGCCCGGCGACTTGCGGTCGACGAGCGCCACCGACATGCCGCGCCGCTGCAAATGCACGGCGACAGACACACCAACAATACCGGCACCAAGCACTAGCGCGTCGAACGTCATGAGCGTTGCGTCACACAGTCAGAAACGTGGGGAAACGGCAGGGCTCACGCGCGGTGCAATCGGTGCGAGCAATGCACACGATGCACACGTTGGTGAGCCCGCAGAGATGCACTCACGTGCGGCGAGATTACGCCAGCGCGGTGATGGCGACTTCGACTTCGAGGCCGGCGCGCATGAGCGGCGACTGCACGCAGGCACGCGTCGGTGCGTGGCCTTCGGGCACCCAGGCGTCCCACACGGCGTTGAATTCGGCGAAGTGCTTGGCATCCGACAGCCAGATGTTGGCCGTCAGCAGACGCGACTTGTTGACGCCCGCTTCAGCGAGCAGCGAATCAATACGGGTGAGAATTTCGGTGGTCTGCTGCGTGACCGACGCGTTGGCCGTATCCGGCACCTGACCGGCCAGATACACAACGCCGTTGGCGATCACGATCTGGCTCATGCGAGCGTTGGTGTGCAGACGCTTGATTTCGTTCGACATAGGGGGGCACCGTAAAAAGAGAAACGGGCCGGGAGTCGGCCCGGGTGCCGCTATCTTATACGACGCCTGCGTCCCCTTTCGTCAGCGGATCACTGCCGGATCAGCGCCATCGCGCAGTCGAGCACGGTGCGCTTGAGATCGGCCATGCCTTCGGGCGGGAGGAACGGTCCCATCATGTGGCGATACGAGACCGTCTTGCTGATGGCCGAGGTCAGCATGAAGAACATGACGTCGGCGTCCTCCATGGGACGCTTCTGCGCTTCCAGCCAGTCGGCCACGAGCGGCACCATGGCGTCGCGATACGGACGCACGAGACGCTGCGTGAGGATGTCGAGCCGCTCGCCTTCTTCGGTCGCGGCCGTCGAGAAGAACATGCCGACATCCGGATTCTCGAACACCGCTTCCACGAACACCCGCACGGCCTGCTCGATACGCTCGGCCGGTTCCAGCGGGGCGTGCCGCAACGCGTGCGTCTGCTCGACGAGCGAGCGCGTGAGCATGGCGATCTGATCGACGACGGCGACCCAAAGCGCCTCCTTCGAGCCGAAGTGATGCGAGATCAGCGCCGCGTCGACACCGGACGCCTCCGCGATTTGCCGCACGCTACTCGCATAGAACCCTCGTTGCGCGAAGATACGCCGGGCGTTGAGCAATAACGCATCGGCACCATGCGTGCAGTCGCACGTGGGACGCCCGCGTGTTCGTTTGCGGGGCGGAGCGGCTTGCGAGACGGCTTTGTTTAGAGTCATTGAGCGATGGGTTGGTCGAATTCGCGACAGCAATGCGCCAAGTCTACCCGACCCGAACGCACCTGCCTGCCCAGACATTTGCTATTTGACACGCCGGGGCCACGGTCGCTATTATGCGCTTATTCATCACTTGTTGAATTTGACATTTCCCCCCCAAATGTCTCGCGCAAACCGAATCGTGATTGTCGGTGGCGGTATCGCCGGCCTCAAGCTGGCAACGCGTCTGGGCCGTACGCTCGGCCGCGACGGGTCCGCGCGCGTGACACTTGTCGACAGTCAACCCACCCATCTTTGGAAGCCGATGCTGCACACCGTGGCGGCCGGCACGCGTGATGTCACGCACACACAGGTGACGTATCTCGCCCATGCGTGCAGCAACGGCTTCACGTACCAGGCGGGTCGCATGTGCGGGCTGGACCGTACGCGGCGGGAGATCGTGCTGGAGGAAATGGAAGCGCCGGATGGCTCGCGCCTGTTGGGCGAGCGTCGTGTGCCGTACGACAACCTCGTGCTCGCGCTCGGATCGCAAGCCGACGATGCGAGTGTGCCTGGGGTACGCGATGTCTGCCATTTCATCGACAGTCAGCCGCAGGCCGAGGCATTTAATGCCGCGTTGCGCTGCGAAGCGCTGTGCAGTGCCGTGAACGACGACGCGTTGCGTGTCGTGATCGCGGGAGGCGGCACGACCGGTGTGGAGCTTGCCGCCGAGCTGAGCCGCGCGTTTGCGCTGGCCGCCGGTTACGGCGATCCGCAGATTTGCGAACGTTTGAAACTCACGCTCGTGGAGAGCGGCCCGCGTGTATTGGGGGCGTTCCCGCCCGACGTGTCCGAGGCGTCGCAGGCGCAGCTCGAGCGTCTGGGCTTTCGTGTGCTGACGGACACCCGCATCGTATGTGCCGATCGCGACGGTTTCTATCGTGACGACGGTCAGTTGATTCCCGGCGATCTGCTGGTGTGGGCCGCGGGCGTGAAGGCGCCCGATTTCCTGCGCGGCATCGGCGGACTCATGACCAACGATGCTAACCAGATCGTGGTGCGCACGACATTGCAAACCGCGCAGGACGAGCGAATTTTTGCGCTTGGCGACTGCGCGTCGCTCACGCCGGGGCAGGGCGAGAGTGCGTTGCCTCCGACGGCTCAGGTGGCAACACAACAGGCGGCGCATCTGGGCCGTCATCTTGGCGCGTGGCTTGAGGGCCGCGCAATCCCGCCGTTCGCTTTTCGCGATCCTGGCGCGCTGGTGTCGCTGTCTGACTACAACGCGTTCGGCACCCTCGGGCGATTCGGCTTTTTCAAAGGTGGCATCGTGCGCGGTAAGTTTGCGCAGTGGAGCCACGCCATGTTGTACCGGCGTCATCAGCATGCACTGCACGGGTTCGCCCGCGCCACCGTGCTGCTGGGCGCGGAAAAACTCGGCGGCCTTCGCGGGCCGCGCATCCGGCTGGCCTGATCATGCGAAGCGACCGAACCAATTGCCCGAACCGAAGCGGCGGCAGCCGCGCCCCGGGGACATCCCCGACCTCCCGTGCCTCGCGCACGTCACGCAGCCCGCTGCGCGCTCAGGGTGTCTGGCAGCACACCGTGGCGATGCTCGATGCCGAGCCCGTCGTGTGCCAGCCGGTGATTCCGTACACGCGACGTGCGCCCATTGTCCGCGTGCTCGAGATCTCCAGCGAGTTGACGATCACCGTGTCGTGGAACGACGCCATGGGCGGCAACTACGGCGCGCAGATCTGGCGTATCCGCCGCGCGCATCATCCGGGCGTTTGCGCGTTGACGGGCGAGACGATCGACGTGGGCGACTTCGTCTACCGGCCGCTCTTCGGTGACGTGCCGCCGCTCAATGCGGACGCAATGATCTCCGCCGAATCCATTCGCGTCATTCGCGAATCGCAGAGCCGCGAACTCGAACCGGCATAAGTCGCCGTA
>JARLJF010000154.1 GCA_031291335.1 Pandoraea sp.
GGACAGCACGCCCGATTCCCCATCGGTGGCGATGTCGACACAGACGCGGCCGCGCGTCCGGCGGCCAAGGGCGCCGCTCAGGGCGTCATTGCTGGCGGCGCATTCGGTCTTGCCTTGGGCGCGCTTCTGGCTGGTGCCCGTCGTCGGCATGATGGCCGGCGCGTATCTGGGGGCGTTTCTCGGCGCTTTGCGGCGCATGCGCAGTCGAGAACATGTGCCTGCATCGCAGGCGGGCATGCGTGACGCCGGGGTCATACTTGCCACTCATGTGAGCGAATCGACGGCCGATGCGGCGATCGCCGTGCTGCGCGACGCGGGCGCCGCCGAGATCGAGCAGGCCAATGGCGTGTGGGAAGACGGCGAGTGGCGCGACTTCGATCCGCGTGAGCGGGTACTGCACGCTAACGTCGCGGAGGACGCCGCAGAGCCGACGATCGGCGTAGCCGCGAATGACCGGCCATCGTCGGGCGCGGCGCCGGATCGACGCCGTGGGCGTGATGCCACGCGGGCCAGCCCGAGACGAACCGACTGGCTGTAGAATCGATCACGTTGCCTACAGGCATCAAGACGCACAGGAGGCCCATCATGCTGTCGATGCACACCGGTTTCGTCGTTTGTCCTACCTGTAAAGCCCGCTTTTCTGTCGCGGCGAGTCAGCCGACCGTTCAGGCACTCTATGACTATCTCCATTCGGATGCCGAAGTAAAGTGTCCGATCTGCGAGACAGGATTTACCACGGCGAGCGCCAGGAGCAGCATCGAATTCGAACCCGTCAACGACGGCGTCACGCTCACGTCGTCACCGGAACGCAGCATTGACGGGCTCGATAATCACTGAGGCGTGTCGCTACTCACAGCGGCGTCAGTAACGGTTCGCCTGCCTGATAACGGCGCGTGTTCTCGAGGAACATGGCGAGCGTGGCGGCTTCGGCCTCGGGCGAGCGGCCGGCCACGTGCGGGCTCAGCACCACGTTCTGCAAGTCGATGAGTGCCGCGGGCGGCGACGGCTCGCCTTCGTAGACGTCAAGCCCGGCGCCGGCGATCGTGCCATTGCGCAATGCATCGGCCAGCGCTGCCGTGTCGACGATACTGCCGCGTCCCAGGTTGACGAGAAAGCCATGCTCGCCGAGTGCGCGCAGCACGTCGGCATTCACCATGTGGTACGACTCCGCGCCGCCCGGTGCCGTGACAACGAGATAGTCCGCCCACTCGGCCAGTGCCAGCACGCTGTCGAAGTACTGGTAGTGCGCAGGCAAATCGGTGCGACGATTGCGATTCCGGTAGCCTATCTGCATGTCGAAGCCTTCGCCGCGCTTGGCGAACTGACGTCCGACGGCGCCCAGCCCCACGATCCCCAACTTCTTGCCCGATACGCCCGGCTGCATCGGCAGCGCGTCGCGCCATACGCCTTTGCGGCAGGCGGCGTCGTACTCCGGAATGCGGCGCACGGCGGCGAGCAGCAGTGCGAAGCCCTGATCGGCCACCGTCGGCGCGTTGGCGCCGGCACCGTTCACGGCCACGATATTGCGCGAGCGCATCGTGGTGAGATCCAGATTCTCGTAGCCAGCGCCCAGCGCGCTGACCAGTTCCACGTTCGACAGATGCGCCAGTTCGGCGGCATTCAGACCGCGTCCGCCATTCGTGAGAACGAACCGGGCGCGCTCGCCTTCCGGGCCCCAGCCTTCCGGCACCGGGTGATGGCTCGGATGGTAGGTCACATCGAATTGCGCTTGCAGTTCAGACAACTGCTCGGAATGCATCGGGATAACGACCAGCAGTGGGGGCAGCGACACCTTCAATCTCCGGAGGGGGATGTGGATTCGCGGCGCGGCGTCGGAATGACGCGGGTGTCCTTGGGACACTTCGAATGCGCCGTCAGCCGACACTTTATTCCTATCCGCGACGATTTGCGCGGTGCAACAAGCGCCCGGGTGTTTTTCGCTCGGATGCCTTGCCCCAAAAGCCAACGGGCACCATCGCGCAATGCGAATGGTGCCCGTTTGAGCTGCGGCGTTCGTTACGAGTGGTGAAACACTCAGACTCAGGCAGTGGCTTGCGCCGAGAGCGAGGCCTGACGGTGACGCAGGCGGCCGAGCGTGAGCATGGTCAGACCGGCCAGCACGGCTGGCACGCCTATGGTCGCGAAGAGTGCCGGCATGGACCAGCCCATGGCGAGCATCGACGCGCCGCCGACCGAGCCGACCACCGACCCGAGACGTCCAACGCCATTGGCCCAGCTCACGCCCGTCGCACGACAATCCGTCGGATAGAACTCGGCGGACAGCGCATTCGCACCGACCTGCCCGCCCGACACGCAGAAGCCGGCCCAGAACACGGCCACTGACGCGAGCAACGGTGAGCTGGCGAGCGGGCCGACGGCCGCTACGCACAGGCCCGCCAATACATAAGCGGCAGCCAGCACGTAATGCGGATTGAAGCGATCCATCAACCAGCCGAGCACGATGGCGCCGAGCGTGCCGCCCACCTGGAACATGGCGGTGACGATGGCGGCATTGCGCAGCGTCAGGCCGTTGGTGCGCAGTAGCGTCGGTAACCAGCTCGAGAGCAGATAGATCACGAGCAGACTCATGAAGAACGTGACCCAGAAGAGCAGCGTGCCGCGCAGCAACTCCGGCTGGAACAGGTGCCCCACAGGCGACGTGGTCGACGGCTTCGCCGCGATATTGAACGTGGCGCCGCGCAGATCCTCATGCGGCGCAATGCGTTGCAGCGACGCCGCCACACGTTCCGGCGACTTGCCCGCCTTCACGAGGTAGCGCACCGATTCCGGCAGCGCGCGGACCAGGATCACGCCGAGCACGAGCGGCATGACGCCGCCCACGATCAGCACCGAGCGCCAGCCGAAGGCTTCGATCAATCCGGCGGACGCGAGGCCGCCCAGTGCCGAGCCGAGCGTGAAGCCGCAGAACATGGTTGTTACGAGGAACGACCGACGCGAGTCCGGGCAGTACTCCGACGTCAGGGTGATGGCATTGGGCATTGCCCCGCCGAGACCGAGACCCGTGAGAAAGCGCAGGGCGATCAGTTGCCACAACTCCATCGACCAAGCCGACGCCAGACTCGCCACGCCGAAGAACAGCACGGAGAAAATGAGAATGGTCTTGCGACCGAACTTGTCGGCAAGCGGCCCGAACAGGAAGGCGCCGGCCATCAGGCCCGCGAGCCCTGCGCCGAAGAGTGGCGCGAGATGCGCCGGGGTGAGCGACCATTCCGCCCGGATCGCTGGTGCGATGAAGCCGATGGCCGCCGTGTCGAAGCCGTCGATGGCGACGATCAGGAAACACAGGACGACGATCATCACTTGAAACGGCGAGATGCGATGCCGGTCGATGAACGCCGTCACGTTGATGGGAGTGGCTGGCATGGGTTGTCTCCTCGAAGGTGCCAGAAGTGGCGCAGCAGGCAGGCCGGCCGCGCCAAAGCGCATTGCTGTGATTGTTGTTATGCGTGCTGCAAATCCATCGCTCGCCAAACGCGACACGATGGTGTGCAGTGCGACGGCATGTGTGCGTCGCACTGCGCGATTCACTGATTCACTGACTCATGGCAGCGGGTGTGGTGTTGCCGCTTTGCGTGGTTCGAACTTAGGCGTCGGCAAGCCATGGGGTTTGCGACAGGCAGTTCTCTGCGCGCCAGCCGTGCAACCACTGCAGGGCGTCGTAGAACTGCGGCTGCGAGCGGCCCTTC
This sequence comes from Pandoraea sp., assembly GCA_031291335.1. Taxonomy (GTDB): domain Bacteria; phylum Pseudomonadota; class Gammaproteobacteria; order Burkholderiales; family Burkholderiaceae; genus Pandoraea. Next base: position 3,708 of record JARLJF010000154.1, read on the forward strand.
CACAGCGAGTTGCGCACCCAGCGATCGACCCCCTTCGCGTGATACACCCGGCCCATGTCGCGCGCGCCATACAGCACGCGTGCGGTGCGAGGAATGCGCGCGTATTCGTAGCGACGGAAGGCATCGACGAAATCACCATTCGCGGCGGCGTAGGCGGCACCGAGCGTGACGGCATCTTCCAGCGCCTGACAGGCGCCCTGTGCGATGTATTGCGTCATTGGATGCGCGGCATCGCCGAGGATCGTGGCGCGGCCGAAGCTCCACTGCGCGACCGGATCGCGGTCGGCGGTGGCCCAGCGTCTCCACGATGTCGGACGATCGAGCATCTGGTGCGGCAGCGGGTCGATGCCTTCGAAGTACGACAGCACTTCTTCCTTGCTGCCGTCGCGCACGCCCCACACTTCCTGCTCCCGGCTATGGAATGTCACCACGAGGTTGTATTGCTTGCCGCCGCGCAGCGGGTAATGCACGAGATGGCAGTTCGGTCCCGCCCAGACAACCGGCGCGTTGACCTGCAAGTCCTTCGGCATGTTCTCGACGTCGACCACTGCGCGATACACCACGTGGCCGGTCACGCGCGGCTCGTCGCCGATCAGCGCGTCGCGCACGGCTGACTTCACACCGTCGCAGCCGATCACCGCATCGGCGGCGTGGCGCTCACCATGCTGATCGATGACCGTCACGCCCTTGTCGTCTTGCTCCAGCGACACGACGCGCGTCGCGGTCCGGAACTGGATCAGAGGATTGCGTTGCACCGCTTCGAGAATCGACAGGTGAATGTCGGCGCGATGAATCACGGCATACGGATTGCCGAAGCGTTCGCGATACGGAGCACCGACGTCGACTTCCGCGATGATGCTTCGGTCGATGGCGTCGCGCAGGGTGATGTGGTCGGTGAAGACCGAGCGGCCGCGCGCTGCCTCACCGACACCGAGGGCGTCGAGGGCGGCGAACGCGTTGGCCGCGAGCTGAATGCCCGCGCCGATTTCGCCGATGGTCTCTGCCTGTTCCAGTAGCTCGATGCGCACGCCCTGATTGGCGAGTGCCAGCGCGGCGGCCAGGCCGCCGATGCCACCGCCAACGACGAGCGCTTTGGGTTGAGAGGTTTGATTCATGGTTGTCTCCTGCGGCCCTTCCAGCCGTTCCGGACTTCGATTCTTCAATGCTTCAATTACGCGGTGTAATCCGGCTGACGGTTGGGGGCTGCTGCGAGGAATGCCGGATGCGTCTGCGCGTGCGCATACACCGCCATTGCGCGCGGATAAGCCGACATATCGCAGCCCGTGCGCTGCGCATTGGCGATCTGGGGAATCAGGCAGGCATCGGCAAGCGTCGGGGCGTCGCCGAAGCACCAGACGCCATGCCCGTGCCTGACGAGCAACCGCTCCACTCCAGCCATGCCCTCGGCCACCCAGTGCTGGTACCACGCATTCTTCTGCTCGGCGCTCAGGCCCAACGGGCCTTGCAGATACTTCAGAATACGCAGGTTGTTCACGGGGTGAATGTCGCAACTGATGAGCATCGACAGTTCGAGCACGCGAGCGCGGGCTTCGATGTCCTGCGGCACCAGACGCGGCTCGGGGTACTTCGCGTCGAGATAATCGATGATGGCGATGGACTGACCCAGCGCGAGGTCGCCATCCACGAGCGCCGGCACGACGGCCGACGGATTGACCTCGTCGACATACGCGTCGGCACGATGCTCGCCGACGCGAATGTTCACCGGGATGGTGTCGAACGCCAGCCCCTTGAGCGCGAGTGCGATGCGCACGCGATACGACGTCGAGCTGTTGAAGAAGCTATAGAGCTGCATGACGCGACCTCAGACCACGCGCACCGTGATTTCGCCGAGCCCCTCGACGGCCGTGACCATCGTCTCGCCCGCCTTGACCGGACCCACGCCTTCGGGCGTGCCCGTGTAGATCAGGTCGCCCGGTTCCAGGCGGAAGAACTGCGACAGGTACGAAACGGTCTCCGCGACCGACCAGATCAGATGCGTGACGTCGCTCTTCTGCTTCTGCACGCCATCGACCGTCAGCGAAATGCCGGCCTTCTCGATGTGACCGACGCTCGACACCGGGTGGATCGGGCCGATGGGGGCCGACGCATCGAATGCCTTGCCGATTTCCCACGGGCGGCCCATTTCGCGCATCTTCATCTGCAGATCGCGGCGCGTCATGTCGAGACCCACGGCGTAGCCCCACACGTGCTCAAGCGCTTGCTCGAGCGGAATGTCCGAACCGGCTTTGCCGATCACGGCGACCAGTTCCGCCTCGTAGTGGTAGTTGGACGTCTGCGCCGGGTACTTCAGTTCGAGCGTTTCGCCATAGGCCACCGGCAGTACGGCATCGGCCGGCTTGCAGAAGAAGAACGGCGGTTCACGATCGGGATCGAAACCCATTTCGCGAGCGTGGGCGGCGTAGTTGCGGCCAACGCAATACACGCGGCGCACGGCGAACTGATCGGTGCTGCCGACAACGGGAACGGCGACGGTGGCGGGCGGAGCGAAGACGAAGGACATGGTGTTTGACTCGGTAGATAAGAAAAGACGGTGGCAACGCGCGCCGCTCAAAGAGACGCCGGACGCGCGAGGCCGATGCGTGGGGCGCAGGGGCTCGGCGCGGGCGCTCAGGTGCGCGACTCGCGCAGCAGGTTCAGGGCCGCGAGTACGGGGCGATCGGAGTAGCTGAACAGCACGGCGTCTTCGAGCGCGGCGAGTTGCACGGGGGCCCATGACGGCACGACGAAGTGATCGCGCGGCTCGAACTGGAACACCTCGTCGCCAATGCGCACCGTGCCGCGACCTTCGACCACCGAGAAGACCGTCGCGTCGGTGCTGCGATAGGTCTTGCCCTGGAAGCCGGCGGGCAGGTATTGCATGAACGTCGCCATCGTCGGCATCGGCCAGCCGCCGGTCGCCGGATTGACGTAGCGCAGCTTGATGCCGTCCCACGGATCGAGTTCGCCGTTGCGAGACAGCGTGTCGAGCGCCTCGCGCGAGCGGGCGTATGGATAGCTGAAGATCGGCGAGGTCGGATCGCTCACCTTGTGATGCACAGGCAGCATGTTGAAGCCGTAGCGTGCGAAGCTGTCGCCTTCGGGGCGCTGCACCGGCTGCTGCGACTCGGGGTAGTTCTCGGCGAAGCCCGCATCGAAGTACTGCACGAGCGGAATGTCGAGGCCGTCGAGCCACACGACCGGTTCGCCGTCCGCCGGGTTGCCGTGGTCGTGCCATGTCCACGACGGCGTGATGATGAAGTCGCCTGGATGCATCGTGGTGCGCTCACCGTTCACGGCCGTCCATGCGCCGCGCCCCTCCACGATGAAGCGCAGAGCTGACTGGGTATGACGATGGCTCGGCGCGATCTCGCCCGGCAGAATCAGTTGCAGTCCGGCGTACAGCGAGCCGGTGATGCTCGACGACCCGGGCGTTCCCGGGTTCTGCAGAATCAGCACGCGGCGCACGGCCTCTTCGGCGCTGATGACACTGCCCGCTTCCATCACCAGTGGACGCACTTCGTTGTATTTCCAGATGGCAGGCACTACGCGCGGGCGGGGCTGCGGCGGCACGAGGCTGTGCAGCGATTCCCACAGCGGGGCCATGTGGTTGCGGCCAATGTGTTCGTAATAGGCAGCGCGTTCGGCGCTGGGGGCGCGTTCAGACATGCGTGTCTCCGTGACGGTAGGGGCCCGGTCAGCTTGTCGAGCAAGCTCAGCCAGCGAGGGCTTGCGGGTCTATGGATAGCGTTATACTCGGCGAGACATATTCTTTGAAATGAATAAATCATCGGATCCATACGAAAAATCGTATGGCTCGGGAGATTTTGAAGGGTGCCTTGAGGTGCCCGGAGACTGCGCATGGACTGGACCCATCGCCTGCGTTTGCGCAATCTGCAGATGCTGCTGACCCTTGCGGAGACTGGCAACATGAGCCAATCCGCGGCATTGCTCAATACGACGCAGCCCGGTTTGTCGAAGTGGCTCAAGGATCTGGAGGACGATATCGGCCTGCCGCTGTTCGAGCGTCAGGCGCGTGGCTTGCGTCCGACGGCCTACGGGGAAGCCCTGATCGAACATGCCCGGCACATCGAAGCTCAGCTCGACACGGCACGCGACGACCTCGACGCCATGCGCGAGGGCGGCAGCGGGCTGGTGGCGATCGGCACGTCGGGGGCGTCGTCGGCGGACACGGTGCCGCTCGCGGTGCTGCTGCTTCTGCAACGCATGCCGCGCGTGCAGACACGTGTGATCGAGAACACCATGGACCGGCTGATGAATCAGCTCGCGCATAGCGAGATCGACATCGTGGTCGGGCGCTCGGCGCCGGAGTTGCAGGACCGCAATGTCCGCGCCGAGGCGTTGTATCTTGAGCCGTTGCATTTCGTCGCGCGTGCGCGCCATCCCGTCTTCTCGCTTGAACAGGTCGACTGGCCGGACATGCAGCGCTATCGCTGGGTGGTCTGGCCACGCGGTACGCCGATCCGCAATGCGCTGGAGACAGCGCTCGCGGAAGCCGGGTATCCGCTGCCGCACGACACGGTCGAGTCGAATTCCACGATTCTCAACCTCACGCTGCTCAACAACAGCGACATGATCGGTCTGGCGTCGCATCGCACGGCGAGCCGTCTGCAGGCGCTAGGCGCGTTGCGCATCGTGCCGCTGCGTCTCGCGGGGTTCGGGGCGATCTCGATGTACTGGCGCGACGACGGCGCGAATCGTGCGGCCGTGGTGGCGGCGCTTGATTGCCTGCGTAGCGCGGCAACGCGCTCGACCGGCGACGCCATCACCGGCATCGAAGGCGAGGGGTGAGCGTTTGAACTGCCCGGAGCCGCTGCGAGGGCTGCCGTTTGCTACACTTGCCGCCTATCGAAGTCACTCTCTCGGGGCATCAATGATTGGCCGCATCTCCGGCAACTTGCTGGAAAAAAATCCGCCGCACATTCTGGTCGATTGCCAGGGCGTGGGCTATGAAATCTCGGTGCCGATGAGCACGTTCTTCAATTTGCCGAACCTTGGCGAGCGCGTGACGCTGCTCACGCAGTTCATCGTGCGCGAAGACGCGCAACTGCTCTTCGGCTTCGGCTCGCCCGACGAGCGTAATACCTTCCGCGAACTGCTCAAGATTTCCGGCGTTGGCGCGCGTACCGCGCTGGCGATCCTCTCGGGCATGAGCGTGGCGGACATTGCACAGGCCGTCACGTTGCAGGAGTCGGGGCGTCTGACCAAGATCCCCGGCATCGGCAAGAAGACGGCCGAGCGGCTGCTCCTCGAACTCAAGGGCAAGCTCGGGGCGCAACTGGGCACCGTGGCTGGCACGGCCACGCCGCACGATCACAAGAGCGACGTCATCAACGCGTTGCTTGCGCTGGGCTACTCCGACAAGGAAGCGCTCGCTGCCGTCAAGACGGTGCCCGACGGCACGGGTGTCTCGGACGGTATCAAGCACGCGCTCAAGTCGCTCTCCAAGGCCTGAGCGCAACAGGAAACGGCCTGTCCGATCAGGTCGTGATGGGGCCGTGAGGCAAGTGAGGGCAGTGAGGAAACGGCATGCAACTGCGATGGCTTGAAGACTTCGTCGAACTCGCACGCACGCGCAGTTTTACGCGGGCGGCGGAGAACCGTTTCGTCACGCACCCGGCCTTCGGTCGACGCATCCGTGCGCTGGAAGAGTGGGTCGGCACGCAGCTCGTCGAGCGCAGCAAACCGTTGGAACTCACTGCCGCTGGCACGGTGTTTCTCGATGCCGCCACCAATGCGCTCGACATTTTGCACAGCGCTCGCACGCAGTTGCAGGACGCCGCCCCCACGCTCGAAAACAATCTGAAGATTGCAACCGGCCGCACGCTGGCCGCGACGTTCTTTCCTGATTGGTATGACGAGACGGTCTCGCGCATCGGCTTCTTCACCGCGACGCTGTCCACCAGCGGCGCCGAAGAAGCCATTCTGCGGCTGGCGGCGGGTGAGGTCGATCTGCTCATCGTGTATTCCAGCGCACACACGCGCCTGCTGATCGATCAGGAGCGTTACGACTGGCTGAGTGTTGCGCGTGAGGTGCTGGTGCCCGTGAGTGCGCTCGACGCCAAAGGTCGTGCGAAGTATCGGCTGGCGGCCGGGCCGTCGCCGATTCCGTGGCTGGCGTTCACCCGCACATTGACCTTGCGCGCGGTGCTCGCGCGCCATCTGGCCGAGATGCCGAACCGGCCCACCCTCAAGCCCGTCTATCAGGCGGATTCCTACGAAGCCATTCTGGCGATGGCGCGACGCGGCACCGGCATCGCCTGGCTGCCGCAGCGGCTGGTGGCCGATGACGTAGCGCGTGGCACGCTCGCCATTGTGGGCGGCAAGGACTGGCAGATCGGCTTCGATATCGCGCTCTACCGGCGGCGTCATCAGCCGCATCCGGTGCTGGACGCCATCTGGCAGAGCGTTCGTCAGGCATCGGGCGACGACGCCTGACGCTCCGTCTTCCGACGATTCTTGTCCCCGCGCGAGGTGAAGCAGTGACCGGAGAAAGACGGCGCGGGCGAAGCGTTGCGACGCTCGCCCGGGCCGTCACGATCAATGCTCGTGATGCAGGTACTTCGCCTGACGCGGCAGCCGCAGGCTCACGAGGAACGCCACGACCATCATGCCGGTCACGTACCAGTAGAACGTCGGCTCCATGCCGGCCTTCTTGAGGCCGAGCGCCACGTATTCGGCCGAACCGCCGAAGATGGCGTTGGCGACCGCGTAGGCCAGGCCCACACCGAGCGCGCGCACTTCGATCGGGAACATCTCGGCCTTCACGATGCCGCTGATCGACGTGTAAAAACTCACGATGGCAAGCGCCAGGCTGATCAGGAGAAACGCTGCGATGGGGCTCTGCACTGTCTTGAGCGCCGTGAGGATAGGCACCGTAGCGATCGCACCGAGCACGCCGAACAGCAGCATGTTGTTGCGACGACCGATCTTGTCGGACAGCATGCCGAAGATCGGCTGCATGCACATGTAGACGAACAGGCAGCCCGTCATGATGTAGCTGGCTGTCTTGATCGGCATGCCGGCCGTGTTCACCAGATACTTCTGCATGTACGTGGTGAAGGTGTAGAAAATCAGCGAGCCGCCAGCGGTGTAGCCCAGCACCGTGAAGAACGCTGCCTTGTGGTGGCGGAACAACCCGGCGATCGAGCCGGCGTCGCGGTTGTTGCGGCTCGCGCTCGTCGACGTTTCGTGCAGCGTGCGACGCAGCATGAGCGCCACAACCGCAGTGATCGCACCGACCACGAACGGAATGCGCCAGCCCCAGGCCTTGAGTTCGGCCTCATCGAGCAGTTGCTGGAGAATCACGACCACCAGCACGGCGAGCAGTTGACCGCCGATCAGCGTGACGTACTGGAATGACGAGAAGAAGCCGCGACGGCCCTTGAGCGCCACTTCACTCATGTACGTTGCCGTGGTGCCGTACTCGCCGCCGACCGACAGGCCTTGCAGCAGACGCGCGAACAGCAGCAGCGCCGGTGCCCAGTTGCCGATGCTGGCGTACGTCGGGAGCGCCGCGATCAGCAGCGAGCCGAAGCACATCATCATCACCGAGATGACCATCGAGTTCTTACGGCCATTGCGGTCCGCGATCCGGCCGAAGATCCAGCCGCCTATCGGTCGCATCAGGAACCCGGCTGCGAACACCCCCGCCGTATTGAGCAACTGCGCGGTGGGATCGGAACTCGGGAAGAATGCCGGCGCGAAGTAGATCGCGCAGAACGCATAGATGTAAAAGTCGAACCACTCGACCAGATTCCCTGACGAGGCCGCGACGATCGCGAAAACGCGTCTGCGGACTTCTTCCGGGGAAGGGGCCTGGCCGGCCATGGCGGCGTCGGTAGTAGCTGTAGCTGTGTCTCTCATTTCTACTGGCGATGGGGGCATCGCATTGATAACTACGTTTGCAACATGACGCGAAGGTGTGTTTGCCTCATAGACATTCACATATGAAGGACCAGGCAACTATCGCGTCGCGGGGGCGGGGCCACTATAGCGGGTGTCGGCGGCAGCAGACAATGCCTGCGCGACGGATTGATTATTGTGAATATAGAAACAATTGCGCGGATTGTTGCGTCGCAGCATGGTGATGACGCCCGTCCGGCGGCGCTTTGCGCGAACGTCTCGGGCGTTTCGACACGCGGGACGAAACGTCGAAAATCGCGAAAATTTTTTTGAGCCGGCGATGGCGCCTGCGGGCTTCGAGCTTATACGACGGATGTCGTGTGCATTTCTGCCGCGCGTTCATAAGCTTTTCGATAAGAAATGCTTAGGCCCGAACGAGGCGGCCAGTACGATGAGAGGCCGCTCCCTCTCAAAGCCCGCGCGTCATGTCGTGAGGCGCCATCTCCCCCCCGAAGTCATGCACGGCGATACGTTATTGATCAAGTCGGGCGGCGCTGCCGCGCTGACCGAATGGCAGCACCATTTCGCGCGGTTGATGCCCGGCCTGCGTGTCTATGGATGGGACGATCCCTTCGTCGATGCGCGCAACGTGAAGTACGCGCTGGTCTATCAGCCGGATCATGGACGTCTCGCGCACTACCCGCGTTTGCGACTGATTCTGAGCGCAGCGGCCGGCGTCGACCACATTCTCGCGGACCCGGCCTTGCCGTCGGACGTCCCCATCGTGCGAATGATGACGGATGAGACGCGCGAGCGCATGAGCGATTTCGTGACGTTTGCCGCGCTGGCCATCGTGCGCGACATGCCGGGCATTGTCGCTGCGCAGCGCGAAGGCCAATGGGCCAACGAACTGACCGGACGCCTTGCGCGCGACACGCGGGTGAGTGTGCTCGGTCTGGGGGAATTGGGCCGTGCCGTCGCCACCCGTCTGCATGCCAACGGCTTTCGTGTGAACGGCTGGGCGCGTACCCCGAAGGCGCTCGCCGACGTGCGGGTGTTCGCAGGCGAAGCCCAACTCGACGCGCTGCTCGCCGAGACCGATATCCTCGTCAACCTGCTGCCGGACACACTTGCCACGCGAGGCATTCTCGGGCGGAAGGTGTTCGCGCGTCTGCCGTCGGGAGCGAGTCTGATTCAGGTCGGGCGTGGCGCACACCTCGACCGGCAGGCACTGCTCGATGCGCTCGACAGCGGCCGAATGCGCTCGGCGGTCCTCGACGTGTTCGATGTCGAGCCGTTACCGTCTGACGATGCGTTGCGGCGTCACCCGAAAATCATCGTCACGCCTCATATTGCGTCGAGCGTGTCGTACGCCGCGCGAGCGCGCCAGGTGGCGGATGTCCTGGGCGCGCATCTGCGCGGTGCGCCATTACCGTTCGTCTACGACGCCGCACGAGGGTACTGACATCATGCTTTCCGACTCACGCGACACCGATGACGCCGCCGCGATAGCGCGCGGCGACGATGCCTACGAACGCATTCGGCATGACGTGCTGACCTGCGTGATCATGCCGGGCGCGATTGTCAGCGAGGCCGAGTTGATGCGTCGGTACGATATTGCACGCACAAGCTGCCGCGTGGCGCTGGTGCGGCTGGTCCACGAAGGGTTCGCGCGGGCGATTCCGCGACAGGGATATCGCATCTCGCCGATTACGCTGGCGGACGTCGAAGAGATATTTAACCTGCGCGCCCAACTTGAGCCGATGGCGGCGAGACTGGCGTGCGGCAATGTCGACACCGAGCTGCTCCAGCGTCTGGACGAGGCGTGCGAAGCGCCGTATGCACACGAACCCATCGGTCATCAGATCGAATGGTTCCTGCATACCAACCGGAAGTTTCATCTGACGATTGCGGCCGCGAGCGGCAATGCGCGTCTGTATCGCACGCTCGCCGGGCTGATGGACGACATGGCGCGCCTCGTCTCGCTCGGCTTCGGCGTGCAGGGCATTCGCCCGCGTATCGAAGACGATCACCGGGGCATCATTTCGGCATTCGTGACGGGCGATGCCGCCCGCGCGGAAGCCCTTGCGCGGCAGCACATCGAAACCTTTCTTCAGCAGACGAAGGAACAGGTCTTTGCGAGTCTGTCGGCATCGGGCACCTGGCTGCCGTATTTTTCGATTGCCGATCTGCGCAGGTAGCCAGGGCGCGGGTTCGATCCGTTGTGCTGACTCGCCTTACGCGGCGGAGCGTGCTCGGGCGTAGGTGCTGTCTTCCCGGCTGCGACCCGGAATGGCATCGAGCAGCGCGCGCGTATAAGGGTGTGACGGTGCGCGAAAGATCGCCGCCGTGTCGCCATACTCGACCACACTTCCCGACTTCATGACGGCTAGCGAATCGCACAACTGCGCCGCGATGCGCAGGTCGTGCGTGATGAAGATCATCGACAGTCCCAATTCCGACTTCAGGCGAGCGAGCAGTCGCAGCACCTGCGCCTGCACCGAGACGTCGAGCGCGGAGACCGGCTCATCGGCTACCAGCACGCGCGGGCGCATCGCCAGCGCGCGCGCCAGTCCAATGCGCTGCCGTTGACCGCCTGAGAATTCGTGCGGGAAACGTTCGAGGGCGTCGGCGCTCAGGCCAACGAGTTCGAACAGTTCGAGCGCGTGTTCATGCGCCTGACGTGGCGGCTCGCCGCGTGCGATCGGTCCCTGTGTGACGATGTCGCCAACCCGGCGACGCGGATTGAGCGAGCTGAACGGGTCCTGAAACACCATCTGGATGTCGAGCGCGGTACGGCGCGCATTGGCGTCGAGTGACGTCGCGGCCAGATCGGTGTCGCGATAGAGAATGCGACCGGCGTCGGGTGTCATCAACCGGAGAATCGAGCGGGCCAGCGTCGATTTGCCTGAGCCGCTTTCCCCGACGATTCCCAATGTTTTGCCGTTGCCGACATCGAGACTGACATCGCGCAACGCGGCCGATTCCGCCTGCTTCTTTTTGCCGATCCAACTGTGCTTGGCGTAGGTCTTCTGCACCTGCTCGATGCGCAGCACGGGCGGCGTGCCGTCGTCTCGTTTCGCCGGGGCGGCGCTTAGCGGTGCCGACGACGACGGCAGCGCGGGCACGGCGGCGATCAGCGCGCGCGTGTATTCATGCGAGGGTCGCGTGAGGAGCGTGTTTGCAGGCCCTTGCTCCACGATCTCGCCGTGTCGCATGACTGCCACGCGGTCCGCGATCTCCGCGACCACACCGAAGTCATGCGTGATGAAGAGCACGCCTGTGCCCTTGCGCTGCTGAAGCTCGCGGATGAGCGTGAGAATCTGCGCTTGCGTGGTGACATCGAGCGCGGTGGTCGGCTCGTCGGCGATCAGGAGTTCAGGTTCGAGGGCGAGGGCCATCGCAATCATGGCGCGCTGACGTTGTCCGCCGGAGAGTTCGTGCGGGTAGCGCTTCGCGGCTTCCGAGGGCGACGGGATGTGCACGGCGTCGAGCCATTCCAGCGTGCGCGCGCGAATCGTGCTGCCGGGTAGCCGCGTATGCGCGCGATATACCTCGGCGATCTGGTCGCCGATGGTGCGCAGCGGATTGAGCGCGGTCATCGGCTCCTGAAAGATCATGCCGATGCGCGCGCCGCGCC
>JARLJF010000155.1 GCA_031291335.1 Pandoraea sp.
ACCCTAGTATTTGGTCCCCACATGTAAAGCTACCACGCCAGCTGACAAATTGTAATATTTGACGCCGTCCAGGCCCGCTTGTTCCATCATTGTTTTTAAAGTTTCCTGGTCCGGATGCATCCGGATCGATTCCGCCAGGTATTGATAGCTCTCGGCGTCCTTCGCAAAGCGTTCGCCCAACCACGGCAACACCTTAAAAGAATAGACGTCGTAGACTTTTTTGAGCGGATCCCACACCTTCGAGAATTCCAGCACCAGCAGGCGCCCCGACGGCTTCAGCACGCGCCGCATTTCGGCCAGCGCGATATCCTTGTGCGTCATGTTGCGCAAGCCGAACGCCACCGTGACCACGTCGAAGTAGTTGTCCGGAAAGGGAATTTTCTCGGCGTCGCAGAGCAGCGCCGGAGTGATCACCCCCTTGTCCAGCAGACGATCGCGGCCCACGCGCAGCATCGATTCGTTGATGTCGGTATGCCAGACCTCGCCGGTTTCGCCCGCCCGCTTCGCGAAGGCTTTCGACAGATCGCCCGTGCCGCCCGCGATGTCGAGCACCTTGTAACCCGGCCGCACGTTGGCCTGAGCGACGGTGAACAGCTTCCACGCCCGGTGCATCCCGCCCGACATCAGGTCGTTCATCAAGTCGTAGTTGGCGGCAACCGAGTGGAACACGCCCGCCACCTTCTGTGCTTTGTCCTGTTCGTCGACCGATTGAAAGCCGAAGTGGGTTTTGCTCATCGCGCTTGTCCTTTCGCGTATTCTGAAATGTTGCGCCGCATCAGCGCGGCGATCAGGGCGAATCGTATCAGTGACAGTGCCCGTGCGCAGCGCCGGATGGAATCATCGGCGTATCCCGGTCGACGCCGGCTGCCTCCAGTTTGGCGAGATAGGCGGCCCAGAGTTCATCCTGATGCACCGCCATGTCGTACAACTGGTCCCACGAATAGATGCCGGTGCCGTGCCCGTCGGAGAAAGTCGGCTGCAGCGCATAGTTGCCGACGCCTTCGATCATGGTGATCGTCACGTCGCGCTTGCCGGTCTGCAGGGTTTGCTGGCCGGGCCCGTGGCCCTGCACTTCCGCCGACGGCGAATACACGCGCAACAACTCGAACGGCAGCCGGTACGCTTCGCCGTTTGCGTACTGCAATTCGAGCACACGCGATTTGGAATGCACGACCACGCCGGTCGGCACGGGGGTATCGGGGGTCAGTCCGCTCATGATCGAGCCTCATAAGAAAACGCCGCGCCGTCCCAGCTTTGCGCCCTTGAAAGGCTCCTGGCGCGACGCGGCAAGTTGAGCGCAGCGCTCAACCCAATGCCTGTTCGATTTCCTGACGCACCGCTTCGCGCAGCAACGTAGCCTGCGCGCGGCGCGACGACAGCATCGCTTCGGACACCGTGCGCTGACGCGGCGCCCAGATGGGCAGAGGGAAATGCGCGTCGTTCGAAAAACGCGGAATCACGTGCCAGTGCACGTGCGGCACCTGGTTGCCGAGGCTCGCGAGATTCACCTTGACCGGCTGCATGACGCGCCGCGTCGCGCGTTCGACCGCGTACACGGCCTTCATCACGCGATCGCGGTCGCCGTCGGCGAGGTCCGAAAATTCGGCCACATGGTTGTTCCAGATCACCCGGCAAAAGCCCGGGTAATCATGTTCGTCGGCGAGGACGACACGCAGGGTGTCGTCCTGCCACAGCACATCGCCACCGTCTTCGCGGCAAAAAACGCAGTCCATCGTCGTCCTCAGGCAAGAATCGTCAGTCGTGCCATTAAACCAGCACGCGCTCGATTCCGCCATTGTTCGCCCGTTGCACGTAGTCGGACATCCAGTCAACGCCCAGCACGTGGCGTGCCATTTCGACGACGATGTAGTCCGCCTCGGTGCCCGCGTCGGCGTTATAGCGCGACAGCCCTTGCAGGCAGGACGGGCAGCTCGTCAGGATCTTCACCTCGGTGGCGCCGTTCGGCTGCGGGCCGTCGCCGGCCTTGAGCACGGAGCCATCCGGCGCACCCGCCGAGCCGGCCGACGCATTGGCCGGATTGATCCCGTTCGCGCCGGCTTCGGCCACCAGCGGAATGCCGCGCAGCTTGGCCGCGCCCTTGCGCATTTCCTCTTCCTTGCGGAAGCGGACCTGCGTCGAAATGTCAGGACGCGTCACCGCGAGCGTGCCGGATTCGCCGCAGCAACGATCGTTCTTCTCGATCTTGTAGCCGTCTTTCTCCGAACCCATCAGATCATTGACGAGCTTGACCGGGTCCATCGTCTTGATCGGCGAGTGGCACGGGTCGTGATACATGTAGCGCACGCCGTTCACGCCTTCGAGCTTGATACCCTTCTCCAGCAGGAATTCGTGGATGTCGATGATCCGGCAGCCCGGGAAGATCTTCTCGAATTCGTAGCCGGCGAGCTGGTCGTAGCACGTGCCGCACGACACCACGACCGTCTTGATGTCGAGGTAGTTCAGCGTGTTGGCCACACGGTGGAACAGCACGCGGTTATCCGTGACGATCTGTTCGGCCTTGTCGAACTGGCCCGAGCCGCGCTGCGGATAACCGCAGCACAGATAGCCCGGCGGCAGCACGGTTTGCACGCCCGCTTCCCACAACATGGCTTGCGTGGCGAGGCCCACCTGCGAGAACAAGCGCTCGGAACCGCAGCCCGGGAAGTAGAACACCGCTTCCGTGTCGGCCGTGGTCGTCTTCGGATTGCGGATGATCGGGACGATCTTGTTGTCCTCGATATCCAGCAACGCACGCGCGGTTTTCTTCGGCAGGTTGCCCGGCATCTTCTTGTTCATGAAGTGGATCACCTGCTGCACGACCGGCGGCTTGCCGACGGTTGCCGGCGGGTGAGCCGTCTGCTTCTTCGTGAACTTCTTGAGCACTTCGTTGCCGAGGCGCTGCGCCTTGTAGCCGACGCCCATCATCGCGGTACGCGCGAGGTTGATGGTCTGCGGATTGGTCGCGTTGAGGAAGAACATGCCGGCCGCGTTGCC
>JARLJF010000156.1 GCA_031291335.1 Pandoraea sp.
CGCTTCGACCTTGCGCCCGCGCGTGAAATCGAGTGCCTCATTGATCAATGCGGTCTCGAAACGACGCGTCAACTGGTCCATCACGTCGGGTGACGCCGAACGAAGCAAACGCGCAACCTCGCGGCGCAAGATCGGCTCCCAGCTGTCTGCCGCCGCAACGTCGCCCGGGGCGCCGACAACCCCCGTCACGGCAGGCGCTCCATTCACGCCAGCCGCAATCCCGGAGGGCGCAGGTCCCGCACCAACGCCACCGTACCCGGTCGCAGCACCCGCAGGCACCGATGCCGCCACAGCGGCCGTCGACACAGTGGCATACGCCGGCGCGCCCGCAGATGCCCCCACCCCGGTCACCGACGTCGCCGCCGGCACCTGGAACTCCGGCGGCAGATCCTTGATCTCGACCGTCTGCGCCGGGGCCATGACCGTGAGCCAGTTGCTCAGGTTTTCGAGTTGACGCACGTTGCCCGGGAACGGGAAACGCGTCAGATGCGCCAACGCCGCCTCACTGATGCGCTTGGTCTCGACACCCAGTTCGCGCGCGCTCTTCTGCAGGAAGTGACGCACCAGCAGCGGAATATCCTCGTTACGCTCGCGCAACGACGGCAGACGCAGGCGAATCACGTTCAGGCGGTGATACAGATCCTCGCGGAACAATCCCTGACGCACGCGATCTTCCAGATTCTGGTGCGTCGCCGCGATGACACGAACATTCGCCTTGATCGGACTATGGCCGCCGACTCGGTAGTAATTGCCGTCCGAGAGCACGCGCAACAGACGCGTTTGCAGATCGAGCGGCATATCGCCGATTTCATCGAGGAACAGCGTACCGCTTTCCGCCTGCTCAAAGCGTCCGCGCCGCGTGGATTGCGCGCCGGTGAACGCACCGCGTTCATGGCCAAACAATTCGGATTCCAGCAAATCTTTCGGAATTGCCGCCGTATTCAGAGCAATGAACGGCCCCGAGGCACGCGGCGAATGCCGGTGCAGCGCCCGTGCAACCAGTTCCTTGCCCGACCCGGATTCCCCGGTGATGAGCACGGTCGCGCTCGAATGCGACAGGCGGCCGATGGCACGGAACACGTCCTGCATCGCACTGGCCTGTCCGAGAATTTCAGGCTCTTCGGTGATGCGTTCGTCGTCCGTGGCCTCGCGCAGGCTCTCTTCGACCGCGCGCAGAATCAGTTCGACCGCGCGATCTACGTCGAACGGTTTGGCCAGATACTCGAACGCGCCGCCCTGAAAGGCCGCTACCGCGCTGTCGAGATCCGAGAACGCGGTCATGATGATGACCGGCAGTCCGGGATGCCGTTGCTTGGCCATTTGCAGCAGTTCGAGCCCGGAGCCGCCCGCCATGCGGATGTCCGAGACCAGCACCTGCGGCGAGTCATGTTCGAGTGCGGCACTCGCTTCGCGCGGGCCCGTAAAGCTGCGCACCGGCAGGTTGGCACGCGAGAGCGCCTTTTCCAGGACCCATCGAATCGATTGGTCGTCGTCTACTATCCAGATCGGCTTCATTGTTCACCGTGTAACGTCTATGCCCGGCCGCAGGTGCTACGGCCGACGGCGTGAGGGCCGCATCAGCCCAGGGGCAGCAGGATTCGAAAATCCGTCCGTCCGGGCCGGCTTTCGCATTCGATGAGACCATCGTGGCGCTGCACGAACGACTGCGCCAGTGTGAGTCCCAGACCGCTTCCGCCATCGCGCCCGGAGACGAGCGGATAGAAGATGCGATCACGAATGTCGGCGGGAATGCCAGGCCCGTTATCGATCACATGCAATTCCAATGCCAGCTTGTGCAATCGCTTGGCAATCGTGATCTTTCGCGCCACTCGCGTACGCAATTCGATGCGTGCGTCGCCTCGCGCGATCTGCTCGCGCAACGCCTCTGCACCATTGCGCACGATGTTGAGCAGCGCCTGAATGAGTTGCTCCTTGTCACCGCGAAAATCGGGCAGGCTCACGTCGTAGTCGCGCTCGATCGACAAGCCCTGCGGAAACTCGGCAAGCACCACGGAACGCACGCGCTCACACACCTCGTGGATGTTCACGTCCGTGGCGATATAAGGGTGACGATGCGGCTCGAGCAGGCGGTCGACCAGCGTCTGCAGCCTGTCGGACTCCTTGATGATGACCTGCGTGTACTCGCGCAACTCGCGCTGGTCCAGCTCGAACTCCAGCAACTGCGCCGCACCGCGAATTCCGCCCAGCGGGTTCTTGATCTCGTGCGCCAGATTGCGGATGAGCTGCTTGTTCATCAACGCCTGGTCGATGATGCGTTCTTCGCGCTCGTTCTTGATCTTCTGCTCGTTCTCGATCAACTCGACGATCACGAAGTCGGGCGCAGCCTCGGGGGCGGCCACAATCGCGTGCGTATGCAGCGGCTCCTGTGCGGTGCGCTCAAGCACCAGATCGAGGCGCGTTGTCTGAAAGTGGTTGGCGATGAGATCGACCAACGTCGACGAAAGCACCTCGCCATTCGTGAAGACGTCGTTCCACGTCATCTGCGACAGCGAACGGCGCGAGAGCGCGAGCAGCGCCTCGGCCGCCGGATTGGCGAACACCACACGCAACGTGTGCTTCTCGAGCACGAGCAGCACCGTCGGCAGCGCTTCGAGACCGGGAAGAATACCGGTGGCCGTGAGCTTCGCCTCCCAGGGCTCAATGCTCGTATGCAAGGCCGACATGTGACCGGACAATCCGGCAGCATCGGTCGTCATATCGACGGCATGGGGGTCTTCGGCGGCAGCCGCATGCGAAGCACGCTTCGACTGCCCTTTCGCTCCAGCACGGACACTTTTCATCAAGGATCGAGGCGATAGATTCATGGCTGGCTACGAGGTGAATGCGCGCTGCGGATAAAAAAGGGGGACGGCCGCGGCCATCCCCCTTGCTTGTCGAGCATGACGGTCGGCCGCTGGCGTTCCGTCATGCCGGCGCATTCCCTGCGCAGCGATTCGATTACAGCGAGTAGTACAGTTCGAACTCGAGCGGGTGCGTGGTCATGGCCACACGACGTGCTTCTTCCGTCTTGAGCGCGATGTACGAATCGAGCATGCCGTCCGTGAACACGCCACCACGGGTCAGGAACTCGCGGTCTTCGTTCAGGTACTCCAGCGCCTGTTCGAGGCTCGAGCACACGGTCGGGATCTTTGCATCCTCTTCCGGCGGCAGGTCGTACAGGTTCTTGTCGGCAGCTTCGCCCGGGTGGATCTTGTTCTGCACGCCATCCAGACCCGCCATCAGCATGGCCGAGAAGGCCAGGTACGGGTTGGCCATCGGGTCCGGGAAGCGCGCTTCGATGCGGCGGCCCTTCGGGTTGGCAACGTACGGAATGCGGATCGAGGCCGAACGGTTACGGGCCGAGTAGGCCAGCTTCACCGGGGCTTCGAAGTGCGGCACGAGACGCTTGTACGAGTTCGTCGACGGGTTCGTGATGGCGTTCAGCGCGCGAGCGTGCTTGATGATGCCGCCGATGTAGTACAGCGCGAATTCCGACAGACCGCCGTAGCCGTTACCGGCGAACAGGTTCTGACCGTCCTTCCAGACCGACTGGTGGATGTGCATGCCCGAGCCGTTGTCGCCCACGATCGGCTTCGGCATGAACGTGGCCGTCTTGCCGTAGCTGTGTGCCACGTTGTGCACAACGTACTTCAGGATCTGCGTCCAGTCGGCGCGCTCGACCAGCGTCGAGAACTTGGTACCGATTTCGTTCTGGCCTTGGCCAGCGACTTCGTGGTGATGCACTTCAACCGGCACGCCCAGTTGTTCGAGCAGCAGACACATTTCCGAGCGCATGTCCTGGAACGTGTCGACCGGTGCGACCGGGAAGTAGCCGCCCTTCGTGCCCGGACGGTGACCGGTGTTGCCACCGTCGAAGTCCTTCGACGACGACCACGGCGCTTCTTCCGAATTGACGCGCACGAACGTGCCCGACATGTCGGTGCTCCACTGAACCGAGTCGAAAATGAAGAATTCCGGCTCCGGACCGAAGAAGGCGGTGTCGCCCAGGCCCGTGCTCTTCAGATAGGCTTCAGCGCGCTTGGCGATGGAACGCGGATCGCGGTCGTAGCCCTTGCCATCGGCCGGCTCGATCACGTCGCAGGTCAGCACCAGCGTGTTTTCTTCGTAGAACGGGTCGATATAGGCAGTGTTGGGGTCCGGCACCAGCAGCATGTCCGAGGCTTCGATGCCCTTCCAACCGGCGATCGACGAACCGTCGAAAGCGTGACCGCTCTCGAACTTGTCGGCGTCGAAGTGCGACACCGGCACCGAGACGTGTTGTTCCTTGCCGCGCGTGTCAGTAAAGCGGAAGTCAACGAACTTGACGTCTTCTTCCTTGACCAGGTTAATCACATCTGCCACAGATTTGCTCATGCTATCTCCCGAAAGATTCAATCTGGCGCTGCTGGCGCTCATCGCCCGCGTCGCCGCACCCTCTTAACGAACTCCGTGTTCGGATTCGCCTGAGTAAAGCAGGAAGCGTGCCAACGCCCTGCCAACCCGCCTTGCCTCGCCCTCGCCCTCTGATTTCTAAGGAAATAATCGATTCTGGTGCGTCCAGTCCCGAATTCCCGCTCATGGGCTCAGATTCTCCACTTCGGTGCACGCCGCACCAAAGTAGATCCAAGTTGGTGCATTTGCCAATTATGCACCTTTTAGGTGCTTACGATCCCGACCAAAGAACCGAAGTTGTGCGCCGCGCTGCACCGTCCTGATGCGTTGCGAAAAATCTCACTTGCGCCCCCGTATGCCCTGGGCGCTTCGCATCGCGGCAATTTCCCCTGTCACCTAAAGCGCATCGCGCCCGAAGTGCACGCTAGAATGAAGGTCAACCTTCGACTAACGAGATCACAGCAATATGACAAGCGCCAAAGCCATTCTCGACCAAGCCACCCAACGCCGCGCCAGTGGTCAGCTCGCCTACGCGGGCGCCGTGACCCCGGAAGAAGCCTTGGCGCTGCTCAATGCCGATGCCAACGTTCGCCTGATCGACGTGCGCACGCGCGCCGAACTCGATTGGGTCGGCCGCCCGCAGGTGCCCGACGGTCAGTACGCCAACGTCGAATGGGTGCGCTATCCGGGCGGCGTGCCCAATGAGCACTTCCTCGAACAACTCGCGTCCCAGACGCCCGACAAGAATACGCCGCTGCTGTTCCTGTGCCGCAGTGCCGCGCGCTCGAAGGCTGCCGCCAAAGTCGCGTACGAAGCCGGTTACACGCAGTCGTTCGACATTCTCGAAGGCTTCGAAGGTGACAAGGACAGCGAAGGTCATCGCAAGCATGTGAGCGGCTGGTGCTTCCGCAACCTTCCCTGGCTCGGCGCCTGAGCCACTTTTTCGGACAACGCTGATCGTCATCAACGCGAGGAGACGCCGAGATGGATTGGACACACTTGCTGACATTCGCCCTCGCCCTGTTCGTGGGCGCCAGCACGCCCGGGCCGGGCATCGCGGCCATCGTCGCGCGAGTACTCGGACGCGGCATGCAGGGTGCCATCGCCTTTTCGGCGGGCGTGGCGATCGGAGATGTGGTCTGGCTCACGTTAGCCGTGCTCGGCGTGGCCGCACTGGCGCATACGTTCTCCGGCGTCTTCCTGGCGATCAAATACGCGGGTGCCGCGTACCTTCTCTATCTCGCGTGGAAGATGTGGCACGCCCCGGCCATCGCGCCCACCGAGCCGATGACCACGGCACCGCGTGAGAAATCGTGGCGACTGTTCCTCGGTGGCCTTTCGGTCACGATGGGCAACCCGAAAGTCGTGGTGTTCTACTTCGCCCTGCTGCCCAACCTGCTCGATCTGCAGAAGGTGACGGCGCTCGGCTATATCGAAGTCGTGGGCGTCACGCTGACGGTGCTCGCGATTGTGTTCGGCAGCTACATCGTGCTCGCTTCCCGTGCACGTCGACTGCTCAGTTCGGCGCGCGCCGTGCGGCGCCTCAATCGGGCGACCGGCACCGTCATGGCCGGCGCTGCCGTCGCCATCGCCACACGCTGAACGCGACGCCGGGCCCACCGGCGCCGTCAAAAACGCCACCTCATGGGTGGCGTTTTTTTTTGGCAGGTGCTTCGCGCATTGTTGCTGATCGCGTAAGTATTTATTCCGCCGATTGCCGTTTTTCTGCGATAGCCAGACGCTTAGACTCTCTTCAGCGGTCGCACACAACGCATACCGCGTGGTCACAAACCCAACGCCGGTACCGATGCATTGCGCGCCCCCCGCAGCACAGAAGAACAGGAGTTATCGTCATGAATCGCAAGCTCATCACCTCTGCCTTGGTGACAGCCGTGACGGCAGCCGTGATGGCCACCGCAACCGGTGCCGCGTTCGCACAAACCGGTCGTAGCAGCGACGCCTACCCCGAAGGCTCCCAACTCGGATGGGTACCGCAAACGTCGCAGGTCACGCGCGCGCAGGCGCGTCAGGAGTTGGTCGACGCGCGCGCCCAGGGACTGATCCCGCAAAACGATTACGACTACCCGGCACTTAAGCCGCTCGAGCAAAGCCATACGCCGGGCAAGACCCGCGCTCAGGTGTACGAAGAACTCGTACGCGCACGCCAGAACGGTGAGATGAAGTCCTCGAATCCGTAAGACGTCGCCGTGAAGCGCCGCATCGCAGCGTTACGCAATCGCTCAACCGGCCCGGCCAGTCATACGTGCACGATTAGCGCGTGCGGCACCGGACCTGACCGCCCCTCGTCGTGTTGCCGTACCCCGGCGGCATGACATGACGCACACAGGCGGGCCGGCATCGCCTGCCTGTGTTGCGTCACCTCGTATTGTCCCGCCGACAGGCGCGCGCCCACGCCTTACCGGGCAAGCTGTCATGCACCCCAGACCAGTTCTCTTCCCCTCTGGTCAAGCAGGCACCGACGGCTTCCCACGGGCGCATCTCCTGTCGCCATGCGCTCCCCGTTATCGCATGGGACCTTCGCCCGTTCCCCGCCCAGGGAACGGGCTTTTTTCTGATGTCTCACAAGCTGCGTGCTACCATGCAGCCGTTTCATTTTGCATAGACAGGATCATCCGGTGAGTCAGATCGAATTCGATATCGAGTGGACCGAGCGCGCGTCAAAGAAGGCGGAGAAGCTCGTCCCCAAGGGCACCCCTCTCGCGTTGCCGCCGATCGAATGCATGCCGGCCGAAGGCGACGTGCTGTTCCTCGGCCAGGGCGACAAGAAGCAACCGTTCATCGTGGTGGAGCGTCAGTATCACCACGAAGGCGAAGACGCATGGACGATCGTCCTGATTCTCGATCTGCCCGAATAACGTTGATGCCATAAGCGGCGTTCGAGTCGGCTGAATCGGACAGATCGCAAAGTAACAACGCACGGCGCGGCCACTGGGGAAATCCCGGTTGTCGCGCCGCTTTGCTTGGAAGGTGCCGTTTTCTATACTGGAATCGCGTCTTAACTCACGCGATAGCGGCAGGGAGATCAACCATGATCATGCCCCATCTTTCCAACGCCCAACTCGTCAGCATGTTTGCGATCGCCGTCTTCGGTGCGATCCTTGTGGGTGCGATGCCCTGCAAAGGGGCCGCCCGAATGTGCTGGCGCTCGCTACTCGTGGTCGTCGGTGCGGTGCTCGCCGTACTGGCATTCGAGCTCGTCCCCCTGCTCGCCTGAGACCTTTTTGCGGATTTTCATCATTTAGGGTTGACCCCATGCGGAAGACTCGATATTATCTCGGTCTCGTTGGGGCGTTAGCTCAGTTGGTAGAGCAGCGGACTCTTAATCCGTAGGTCGAGTGTTCGAGTCACTCACGCCCCACCAAACGAATTCTGAAAAAGGCTGCTTTGCCGTGCAGCCTTTTTTATTCCCGATTGCATCGGGGCGTTAGCTCAGTTGGTAGAGCAGCGGACTC
The DNA here is from genome assembly GCA_031291335.1 of Pandoraea sp. Lineage (GTDB taxonomy): Bacteria > Pseudomonadota > Gammaproteobacteria > Burkholderiales > Burkholderiaceae > Pandoraea. The sequence continues at coordinate 7,866 of JARLJF010000156.1, forward strand.
TTAATCCGTAGGTCGAGTGTTCGAGTCACTCACGCCCAACCA
>JARLJF010000157.1 GCA_031291335.1 Pandoraea sp.
CGCCTCGCGAAAGCCGACGCCAGTGGCGAAGCTCTCTTCGACCAGTTCATGGAGGCCGAAGACGAGATCGTCGAGCTTGCCGCCAAGGCCATTGCCGACGGTGTCCGTACCGATCCCATCGTGGTCGACGTGCCCTGAGTTCATTCGAGTCCACCGAACCAACAGAAAGAGCCGAGCCAATTTTTTCGCGCCGAAAACCCACGCAAGCCCATTCGTCGCGACGTTTCCTGCATCTCGCCAACGGGAGTCTGTCATGAGCTACGCATCGCATGAGCAGGTCTACGAATACCGTGCGGGTTTTCAAATTCGCGTCCGCGTTTTTCAGAACGAGTACGCCGGACCGTGGGACTATCTGGTACAGGTCTTGCGGCACGGCAATCCTGAAGGGCCAGAGGTGCGGTCCCCCGACGGGCATCGCGACAATCGTGTCGATGCCGAGATGGCAGGGCGTAAGGCCGGAGAGCGCATCATCGACGAACTACTCGGCGACGATACCTACGACTGACATCAGCCGACATCAGCCGACGTTTGCGAGCGAGTCTCCAGTCACCGTCACCACGTCAAGGCGCCTGTTGTCTAGGTGCGCATAAGCCTATAAACGCCTATAAGCTGACTCGCCGCCACTGACCGTCCGTCGACACCGACGCCAGACCATCCTCTGCCAGTTTCTCCAGATGCGCCTGCAAGGAGCGTCGGGCGACGGCGTGGCGCGCTGCGGGAACGTCCGCATACACCACAGGCGTGAGCGCCTCGATCGTGACCGGACCGATCTGTTCGAGCGCATCGAGCGTGCGGGATTCGCGTGCGAGCCGATGGGCGATGAGTCGGGCGATTCGCTGCGTCGGCTTGTCCATCACAAAGCCGTGGCCCGGGGCGAGCCACTCGGGGGCGAGCGCAGCCAGCTTCTCCAGCGACACCAGATAGGTCGCCATATGCCCATCAGGCGGATTGATGACGACGGTCGAACCTTGCATCACGTGGTCGCCCGTGAAGACCAGCTTCGCCTCTTCCAACGCATAGCAAAGATGATTGGCCGCATGCCCCGGCGTATGAATCGGGCGCAGGATGCGGCCGTCGGGTAACGTCACGGCATCACCATCCGCGAGCGTTACGTCCGGCACGAAGGTCGTATCTTGTCCCTCGTCATGACATGCACGCATGCCGTACGTCGTCGCTCCCGTTTTTTCCTTCAGCAATCGCGCGCCGGGCGAGTGATCGCGATGGGTGTGGGTAACGAAAATCTGCCGGATGGCGCCGGGTGCCGCGTGCAGGATCGCGTCGATGTGCGCTGGATCATCGGGGCCGGGATCGATGGCCGCCCACACATTGTCGGGGCCACCGCCTACGAGGTAGGCATTCGTGCCGGGGCCGGTCATCATGCCCGGATTCGGCGCGGCCAGACGCAGCACACCAGGCATCAATGTCACCACGCGCCCGGGCACGATCTCATAACTGCCAGTGCCTTGTTCCTGCGGATCGGTCAGGGTCAGTTCGCCCCAGGCGGGCTCGTCCGGTGCGACCGGCCAGCGCCCGCGTTTCCCATTGGCAAGACGTGGCTGAATGCGCGGTATGGCGTCAAGCGTGCTCGCGGCGGTGATCGCCCGATCTGCCGTCTTCATGCTGTCAAGCCACTGCAGCAACTTGCGGGTGGGCGGCAGCAGACGCAGTTGATCGGCGTGCGCGAGGGCGTACTGAGGACGCATCCAGCGATGTGCCGCCGTCTCGACCTGATCGACTTCGACCTGCTGGCCGTCGGGGAGCCTCGCCAGAAAGAACCGCGTATCGAAGCGTTTCGGTAAGCCGAGCGGCGTGACCCAATGACTCAAGTAGTGCAGATGGCGCGGGGCGAGCTGCACATCGAACGAGCGGCACAGCGACGCAATGTCGATCTTTCCCTTGTGCAGCGCATCGCGTTCGGCGCGCATGGCGCTCAGGCGGTGTTCCTCAACCGGTGTTCCCGAACCCGCTTCCGCGAATAACACCCCGGTTTCCTCAAAGCATTCCCGCATTGCGGCCACGTAGTAATCGAGACCGCCTTCCGGCAGTTGCAGGCGTTGACTGGCCATCGCGTCGTCGAGTCCCTCGCAGACGGCATGACCCCGCCGGTCGGCCGCATCGACCACACCGCCAGGGAACACGTAGGCATCGGAACTGAAGTCGGTCGCACGTACGGCGCGTCGTAGCAGCAAGACTTCCATGCCGCTGGCCCGCTCGCGTAGCACAACGAGACTGGCGGCCATTCGGAGGCTGGGTGGCACCGGGTGCGCTTCGGGGCGATCGGACATGAGGCGTGCGGACGCAAGCCGCGTTGAATCGGGAAGTGCCTAGTGTGCCATCGGAAAGATTCCGCCGCAGGCGGGGCTACCCCCGATGTGCGGCGCGAGCGATGTGTGCGGCGATGGCGTGATACGACAGCGCGACGCGATCAAACGGCGTCGTTCGCCGCATGCACCGACACCGTCATGGCGGGCTTCACGCCGCCGTACTGCGGTGATGCCATGCGTGCTGCCACTTCCAGCACCCATTGCATCGTCGCCTCGGGTTGCGTAACGGGCAGCATGTGTCCACCGTCCACGAGCGTCAGATGCACACGCTCGCTGGCGACCGGCATGGCCTCGCCTTGCACGCGGTAATCGAGAATGCGGTCGCCACGTCCATAAAGAATATCCACCGGCACTGACAGCGACGCGTAACGCGCAGCGAGTCCGGGCATGTCGCGTTCGGCGGCGAGGATGTCAACGCTGCTCGCTTCGAAGTTGCGTGGGCGGAAGCTCAGCACACCACCGCCACGAATGAGGAAATCCTTCGGGGCGTCTTCCGGGCCGAAAACGTACGTGAGGGTCGTGCGTCCCGTCATCATGCCGATGGGCACTGCGAGCGTGCGGCCCACCCAGCGGCGCCACCAGGCGCTGCGAATGGCCAAGGGCCGAAAGGCCGCGGGGACTTCGGCGACCGGTTGCGTCAGCGGGGCGATCAAGGCGAGCGCGCCAACGCGATGCGGATGATCGAGGGCCAGTGCCAGTGATACCGCACCCCCCAGCGAATGCCCCACGACAAGCGGACGGTCAAGCGCCAGCGTGTCGATCAATCGCGCGACGGCATTCGCTTGCGAAGCGATCGCGCCATCGTGCTGTGCGGCACGTGTCGAGTAGCCAGACCCAGGGCGGTCGACGAGTACGACGCGATGTGTGCGTGCCAGCGCTTCCAGCGGCAGGTAGGCGAAGTTGCGTAACTGACCGGAGAGACCGTGAATGAAGACGACCGCCGGTCCGTGGCCGAAATCGACGTAATGCAGGCGTTCGCCATCGATGTCGAGAAATTGAGCGTCCGGCGGCACGGCCGCCTCGGCCCGACGCGTAACCCGTCGCGTGAATCGCATCAGCACGACCACAACGGCGGCAAACGCAATGACGAGACAACCGAGCAAATAAACAATGAGCATGATGTCGTATCGATCAGCAAGCAATGTCAGTCAGACCGCATCGTAACAACGCGGGGAAGGGGGGGGCGCGTCGCTCGTCATGGCGTTGGCTCACTCTGCGCTATCGCGTCGCCGTCGCTACGGTGCTCGACCTGTTCGACGCATGCGTGGACGCGTCCGTCTCGATCGATCGTGTAGCGCGAC
>JARLJF010000023.1 GCA_031291335.1 Pandoraea sp.
GATCTTGCGCCGCGAGGTTGCGCGTTTGCTTCGTTCGGCGTCACCCGACGTGATGGACCAGTTGACGCGTCGTTTCGAGACCGCATTGATCAATGAGGCACTCGATTTCACGCGCGGGCGCAAGGTCGAAGCGGCGAGCCGCCTCGGCATCGGCCGCAACACCATTACGCGCAAGATTCAGGAATTGGGGCTGGAAACCTGAAGCCAATCGCGGTAGGCTCCCTGGTTCACTGTTGAGCGACAAGGGAGTCGAATCATGGCAAGACGCATCCTGTTGACCGGCGCTACCGGGCAAGTGGGCTGGGAACTGGCACGTAGCCTGCAGGGGATGGGCGACGTGCACGCCCCCGGACGCCACGAGATGGACCTGCTCGACACCGACAGCGTGGTGCGTACCCTGCGCGACTTCGCCCCGGACATGATCGTCAACCCGGCGGCATACACGGCAGTCGATCGCGCCGAGACGGATGAGGCCGCAGCGTATCAGGTCAATGCGGTCGTGCCGGGGATCATGGCCGAAGAGGCCAAACGAAGCGGCGCGCTTGTCGTTCATTACTCCACCGACTACGTTTTCGACGGAACATCCTCCACGCCGTATCGCGAGGAGGAGCCGACCAATCCGCAGAACGCCTACGGTCGCACCAAGCTGGCGGGCGAAACCGCTATCGCGGCGAGTGGCGCGAATCATCTGGTGTTGCGCACGAGCTGGGTGTATGGTTCGCGCGGCGCCAATTTCCTGCTGACCGTCCAGCGACTCGCCCGCGAGCGCGATGAGTTGCGCATCGTGTCCGACCAGCATGGCGCGCCGACGTGGTGCCGCACGATCGCTGAGCTGACGTCGCAGGTGTTGGTTCAGGGGTTTGGCGAGAAGGGCGTCGATGCGGATTTCTGGCGCGAGCACGGTGGTCTCTATCATCTGACGGCGGCCGGGCAGACGACATGGCACGGGTTCACCGAAGCGATTCTCGATCTGAGCGCGCCGGAAAAACGTCCGAACGTTGTGGCGATTCCGACTTCTGCCTATCCGCTGCCGGCCAAGCGCCCGGCGTATTCGATCCTCGACAACGACAAGCTCGCACGCACCTTCGGCGTTCGCGCCCCCGACTGGCGCGACGCGCTCAAGCTCTGTCTCGCCTGAGACGACAGCATTCCCTGACGGGGCTGCGCACCAAATCAGAATTTCCTCAGCGCGCGGTCCCGAATTCCTTCGGCAACATGGTGGCTTTTTTGTGCACGTGGATAAACGCGTGCCAGGGAGCAACGCATGTTGTCGGTTCGAAACTGGATTTCCGGCGGGGAACAGACCTCCGCGGCCGTCCGCGATATCGAAATCGGTGCCGTTAATCGGGGCCTCTTGTCGCCTTCCGATATTGCGGCGTGCAGTGTGGCACCGCCCGAGGCATTGCGTCGGGCGATTCTGTGTGCCAACGAGGACGAGCGCCGCACGATTTCACTGCAGGTGGCATGGCTGGTGAATATCCTCCCCTCGGCGTCGCACGCACGAGGGCGATACGAAAGCACGGCGCACCTGGTAGCAAGGGCGGATGCCTCACAAGGTGAGTTGCCCTTCGATAAGGGCGCGCTCAAGCAGGCGTGGGTCACCCGCTTCTTGCATCTGCTCGATGGTGCGCGGGCTGCGGAGGTGGCTCGCGACCTCGTGAAGTGGTGTAGCACGGGGGACGGGCAGACCGCAGCGGCTTTGCGATGGCATTGGCTGTCGTCAAGTGACGAGGCGGTGGGCGACGTGCTGGCGTGCGAGCGGCTGCCCATGCGTGAATGGCCGGTTTCCGTGTTGAGTGTCGCGCTTACGCTATCGAACTTGCGCAATGCGTCGCTTCCGGATTTGTGGATGCCCAATGCCGATTTGCGTGGCGTGGTGGCGCCGGGGGCGAAGTTTGCCGGCGGCCATTTCAACGGTGCGTGGTGGGGCGGGGCATCGTTACCCAAGGCGGGTTTTGCGTGTTCGAAGCAGATCGGTGCGGATTTTGAGGGAACCAATCTGCGCTGCGCGAATTTCCGGGCGGCCGATCTGACCGATTCCCGGCTCGTGGAGGCGGATCTTCGCGGCACCGAGATCCTGCATACCGTCATGTGCGGGGCAGACCTGGCCGGTGCCAAATGTCATGGGCTGACGTTTGAGAAGGCGCGTCTCGACGGCGCTTCGTTCCAGCAAACCAAGCTGCATGGCGCTTGCTTTACCGCAGGAAGCGCACATGGCATGAAGCTGATCGGTGCCAAGGCAAAGCGTTCGCAATGGACGTCGATGACAATGCGCAAAGCGCAAGCCCTGGGGGCCGATCTTCGTGGCGCTGAATTCCGTCAGTGTGCCCTCACGGAGTGGGATGCTCGTGGGGCAAAGCTCAATGGCGCGTACTTTGAATCTTGCGATTTGCGCAACGCGCGCTTTTGCGGTGCGAGTCTGAAACACCTTCGCATCGGACCCGATTGCAATCTGACGGGCACGCAATGGCAGGACGCGCGTATTCGTCTCGACGCCACGTGGTTGCGCGGCCTGACGCCTCCCGAACTCGACAAGGTCGTGCAATCGTGGATGACATTTTCGCCCGATCAGCCGGCGGCGCGCGCGAATGTCTTCATGCAACTGTTGAGCGCGCTGGGCCGCAAGCCGGGCATTCTCGACACGGGACACGAGATGGCGCCGCCGCTGCACCGCTTGCCTGACCACGTGCGTCGCAGCGAGTGGCTTGGATGCCTGCTGGCCGCAATGAGCGAGGGGGGAGGCATCGGCGAGCATGATGGATTCTCCGAACTGCGTGCCCAATGGCTAACCCATACCGTTGGCGAGCTGAATGATGTGCCGTTATTACGCGGTCGCGCGGAGTGGGTGACGGCGTCGCTGATGAGGGAATTGCACAGGGATTGCGGCGCTGCCTCGCGCAGGCCATGCTGGTCGCTCTCCGGGGCAATGTGTCAAACGCTCTATTGGGCCGGTGAAGGGGCAGGAGGTATCGGCGCATTGCGCGCGCAGGCGTTGCGGGAGGCATGGTTCGATGCGTTGCCGGCACAGATGCACGCGGCACTTTCTGCGGACGGGATCAACGCGTCCGATGCGAGTTGCGTGGTGCTGATTCGCGCAGACGGTAACGTCGCCGCACGCCTGCCAATGCATTTGCTGGCGAGGCTTCTTGGATCGAATGCCGCTGGCGAGCCGAAGGTGGGCGATAACCCTTTCGCTCACGACACACTGCCGGGGTGGCATTGGCTTGGCACGCGTGTCGTGGTGCGCGATACCGAGTCGCCCGACGACTTTCTGCCTGGCACCATGTCGCAGCTCCCAGGCCTGCTGCGAGAGTTCGGGTTTCTCGCCGGGCTTTGGCCGGTGGAGCGTCGGCTCGATCCGTTCGTCAGGTTGATGGGGCGCTGGTGTGGCAAAACGGGCGAGCATCGGGCCAATGCGGCATGCCACGGAACGCTGGACGACGCGTTGCATGCCGATGTCGTGGCGACCGGCGCGGCGCATACGGGCGCTGCACGCACGTCGCTGAGTCCGACCGATCGGATGGACATACTGGTGAATCTGGCGCGCTCGCCGGGCCACGTGCAATTGCGGCGCGTTGCACATACCGATATCGATGACGTTTTCCGCGATGTTCCCGTGCTGACTCGAGATGGCGATGTGCCACTGAGTGCGTCGATGGCGCGGCGGGTTCGCCTCATTTCTCTCGTCGCGGGGCTGAGTTGGCTGGCAACACAACCGGAATGGCAACGCCCCTGGTCGACGGCAACAGATGAGTCGAGTGCGCTCCGAGGGGCGACACCTCCCGCAGAGGCGCTTCGCCTGTATCGCCACTACGCGCTCGCGTTGCTCAATGAAACAATGAGTGGCGACGCGGCGTGGCGTCATCTGCCTCAGGCGGTCGCGCTGCGCATGTGTCTGGCGAACGAGGCGGGGTCGATGGAGGCATTGGCGGAACGTCTGATCAATTGGCTGACTTGTCCCGAAGTCCGATGCCTGCCGGGACTGGCGCAGGCTTGTCGTGACACACTCCCATGGTTCTGGGCGATCCGCTTGCCGCTTCGGGCCGACAAGATTCGTCATGCTCTGGCGACGCGTAGAGGCGCCACCGACGCCATGTCGACTGAGATCAACGGAGATTGACGGGCCCTTTGCCCGATATTTCGTCGTCAGGACACATGGGCTTTCGTGGTAAAAATACGGACGCGTAATGCGTCGCCTATCAACGGGCGGCGTGTCCGGCCGGCCGGACGCGTGGAATTTCTGTAATTGGCGACATTTGTGGGGTTTTGGCTACGGATGCCGGCACGAAGAGGGTCGCCCAAGACGTGGCCCCGCGTGCCGGAATGCGGGGAAGGCCAATGCCTTGTTTCCAGGCTCTCAAGGGTTTCGTTCTCTCCCACGCACATGCACTCGACTTGTATTGCGTCAGGCTATCCGGGGTTCGTGGCGGTCAATCGCCGCGAGCTTGACGCACATGCTCCACTTTCCTGGCCTTTGTTCGATGCTGACGGCACGCCGTTGCTGGCGGCGGGCGAACGTTTGCCGTCCGAAGCCGATCTCGATTGGCTCTTTACGATGTTCGCGCCGCATCGGCCGCTTCCCGAGGTTGCCACCACGGGCGAGGCCGCTGGCCGCACTGAGGCAGCGAACTCAGCCTCGCCGCTGGAGACGTCGGCATCGGCATCTACGGTGTATCTCCACGGCTTGCCCGTGCCATTGCCTATCGGTGCGTGGGTGCAGGTGCGCGTTGCGCCCGATGCCGACACCACGCGCGTGCGTGCGCGGTTGATCGGCCGGGCGCCCAATGGCATGTTGATCATCACGCCACCCACATCGGGAGAGACGCGTCTGCCGGTGACGGCGGGCGATCGGCTCGCGCTCTGGACGTTTCCCGGCGACAACCTGTATGAATTCACGTGCGACGTGCATAGCGTCCATCACGGCCCGTTCGACTACGTGGTGATCTCGCGTCCGTCGCAGGTGCGTGAGACGCCGGTGCGTCGCACGCCTCGCGTCGATACGCGGTTGGTCGCACGGCTGTCCCCGCTGGACGAGACGACGCGTGCGTCCTTCACCCGCATGCTGGCCGACCCGCAGGACACGCCCGAGTGGTTGGTGCTGGTGCGAGACATCAGCGCCGACGGGGCGGGTATCGTGGCGAAGGCCCCGTTGCCCGAAGGCTGTCATCACGTTGCGTTGCAGTTTCGCGTGCCGATCGGTGCGGACGTCGTGCCGATTCTCGGCATGGCCGCCGTGCGAGGCGTGGAGGGGCCGCGTGTTGATGGTACGTGGGCCTACGGCCTCGAGTTCATGCAGATGGATACACGCAACAAGGCGGCGATTCGCTGTTTTGTCTATGAGTCGCGTCTGACGGACCCGCGCGCCAGCCAGTGATTTTCCAAGGCTTCGTGAAATGAAAAAACGGCACCTGATTCAGGTGCCGTTTTGCATTGCCGACCGGACGCGCCTGCATCCGCCCGTCAATCCATCTGCCTATCGGTTCTGGTCCTGGTCCTAGTCCTTGAACGTGGCGACGACCGGTGTGTGATCCGAGGGCTGTTCCCACGTGCGCGGCACGCGGTCGATGTCGCAAGCCGTGCAGCGCTCAGCCAGCGCAGACGACACGAGAATGTGATCGATGCGCAGCCCGGCGTTGCGGCGGAAGGCGCCCATACGGTAGTCCCACCAACTGAATGTTTTTTCGGGCTGATCGAACATGCGGAACGTATCGCGCAGGCCGAGTCCTTGCAGGCGCGCGAACGCCTGACGTTCCTGGGGCGACACCAGATTCTGGCCTTCCCATTTCGCGGGGTCGTGCACGTCGCGGTCTTCGGGGGCGATGTTGTAGTCGCCGAGAAGCGCGAGTTGCGGGTGACGCTCCATTTCATCGGAGAGCCAATGGGTGAGGGCGTCGAGCCAGTTCAGCTTGTAGGCGAACTTGTCCGAGCCGACCGCCTGACCGTTGGGGAAGTAGCCGCAGACCACACGCACACCGCCGATGGTCGCAGTGATGAGGCGCTGCTGCTCGTCGGCAAAGTTCGGCAGATTCTTGACGAGATCCTTGGCTTCGCCCACTTTCGCGTGGTTGACCAGGAGCGCGACGCCGTTATATGTCTTTTGCCCGGTGAAGTGCGACGTATAGCCGAGCGCGGCGATTTCCGTGATCGGGAAGTTCTCGTCGGTGAGTTTCAGTTCCTGAAGGCAGAGAACGTCGACCGGATTGCTGCGCAGCCAATCCTGCACGTGACCGAGACGAACCTTGAGCGAATTGACGTTCCAGGTGGCTAGTTGCATGAATGTCCTTCGATGTGGGGCGGCAGGCTCAGGCCTTGGAAGCAGGTTTGTCGTCTGCACTGCCCGAGGGCAATTGCGGAACGGAAACGAAATCGTCGAGCGTGAGGCCCTTTTCCTTGAGCAGGGCTTCGAGCACCGGTTGCAGTCGGCCAAGGCTTTCCTGGACGGCTTCACGCACCGTGTCGACCACAACTTGCGTGCTGCGTTCGATCTCGATGTTCACGCGCGTACCGGCGAGCTTGTCCTCGAACGTCGTCATGCGACGTGTCTCCGGAATCAGCCACACTTCAAACCAGCCTTCCTGTCGATTGACTTCCGAGACTGTCAGGCTCGCGCCATTGATCGCGATATAGCCCTTCGCGAAGACGTACTTGCGGAACGCTTCGGGAATAGCGATGCGCAGCACGCGGTTGGTATCCGACGTGCGTACGCTGAGAATTTCCGTCGAGAAGTCGATATGACCCGACAGCGGGTGGCCGCCGATTTCGGCGCCATCCTTGGCGGCGCGCTCGACGTTGACCTGCGCGCCGGTGCCGAAGCTGCCGAGCGTCGTGACGTTCAGACTTTGGAGGATGACGTCGAACGATGCGGCGGTGGGCGAGAGCAGTTGCGTGACAGTCAGGCAAACGCCATCGACCGAGACGCTGGCCCCGAGGGTGAGGTCTTCGCAGAAGCCTTCGGGAAACGCCAGCTCGAGGGTGCGCATGCCGTCGCGATCTTCGATGGACGACAGCGTGGCCGTGCCTTGAACAATTCCGGTGAACATCGTGGTGTCGGTAACTAGAGTCGTGGGTTGCTATGCCGCAGTATTCTACTGCCTTGCGCGGGTATGCCGCTTGTCATGCGACGTGCTACGATGCCGCCTTTTCATTGGATCGACACGCGCTCGACAGGATCGATATGGGTTTCGAAGGCTGCCTGCTGGCGGAAGACTTCTACTATTGGGCGGAGACGTCGCCCGCGCCGGATGGGCAGTTCCACGGCGTGGTGCATTTTACCGGCTGGCGCGATGTGGACGACGTCATTGAAACGCTGGACCCGCCGCTCACCCATACCACGCCTGACGGCTACCGCTGGGCGGGCGATGCGCTCGAAGCCGCTCATGCGTTGGCCAGGACGCTGGCTGCCGATGGCAGCCTCGGTATCGATCTCTGAACCATCGAACCCACTGAACCACTGAATCTCACTCGGCCTGCCTGATGCCTGGCGGGCGAGACCACAACGGACAGCACCATGACTCAGACAAAATTTGAAATTCAAAAGCGCAAGGGCCTGAAGATCGACGCCGGCGTGCGTCGTGGCCCGCAAGGCGGCAAGCAGGTCGGCCCGCAAGGCAAACGCAATGCCGCTGGCAGCAAGCTGCTGGGCGCGTTGCTCGGCACCCCCGCTGGGGAGGCGAGCGCCGACGACACGGCCAACGCGCCCCAGAACGACAAGAAAGAGAACGAGGCCGGCCAGTCCTGAGCGGCCACCGACGCGCACGGCTGACGGGCTGAAGGGCTGACCGGCTTACGCCTCGGCGGCGCTCAGCCTCTTCGCGTTAGCCGGCCGTCGACCCTGCGTCGACGGCTCACGCTTGTGCTGGATGGGCGCGGCGGCCCGCAGGTCAGGGCACGATCGCCAGGAACAAGAAGGTAGCGAACAGCACCAGGTGGACGGCTCCTTGCAGCACAGTCGTGCGTCCGGTGCCAAGCGTAATCACGCCAACCAGCAGCGTGACGGCGAGCAACACCATCTCCTTCGGCGCCAGGCCGAGTTCGATAGTGTGGCCGAGCAGCAGCGAGACGGCCGCCACGGTCGGAATCGTCAGCCCGATACTGGCGAGCGCTGAACCGAGTGCCAGATTCATACTCGTCTGAAGCTTGTTGGCACGAGCCGCGCGCAAGGCCGCCAGGCCTTCCGGCAACAACACCAGCGCAGCGATCACAATACCCACCACCGCCTTCGGCGCACCGGCCATCGCCACCGCATTCTCCACGGCGGGCGAGAGCTTTTTCGCGAGTCCGACAACGGCCACCAGCGCGACCACCAGCAGTCCCAGGCTCAGCACGGCGGTGCGGCGCGACGGCGGCGGCACGTGTACTTCTTCACTTGGAGCTTTCGCAAGGAAGTAGTCGCGATGGCTCACCGTCTGCACAAACACGAATACCAGGTAGAGCACGAGCGAAATCATGCCTTCGAAGGCCAGTTGTGACGCTGTGAGCCCCGGGCCCAGAACGGAACTGGTGTAGTTCGGCAGGACCAGTGTGAGTACCGACAGGGCGCACAGCACGGCGAGCGCAGCACTCGCGCCTTCGACGTGAAAGCCCTGCGTGTGGTGACGCACGCCGCCGAAGAGCAGGCACAGGCCCACGATCCCCGTTGTCACGATCATGATGGCGGCGAACACCGTGTCGCGCGCCAGACCCGCTTTATCCGGGCCACCCGAGAGCATGACCGAGACGATCAGGGCCACTTCGATGATGGTCACGGCCACGGCGAGCACGAGCGTGCCGAACGGTTCGCCGACCTTATGGGCGACGGTTTCGGCGTGATGCACGGCGGAGAACACGGCACCGGCCAGCGCGATAGCGCATAACGCGAGCGCTGCGCCATAGGGCAGGAACCCGGCAACGGCGAGCGCAACGAGGGCCACGATCGGCATGTACATGGTCCAGTGGCCTAGCTTGGCGGTCTTTGAGGAGGACATCGTCGGAGACTCCAGAATTCGGGGAACGGATGCGGCTTGAGGCGTGGAAGATCAAGCAACGGCGGGAACATTGCCCCGGTGAGAACGTCGGGGCGGCGACTCATGGTCGCAGAAAAGTGACACCCCGACAACAGAAAGGCGTTGCCTCGTCATATCGTGGGGCGTGCTTAGCGGTCCGCCGAGAGGCGCATGGACAAACGATCTTCTGCGAATACGCTTTTGACTCCGAGTCCGATTTCCCAGAGAAATTCCATAGGATGAGTGTCGAATTCGGAAGTCGCCGCACTGTCGTTGACATACGACGGGTGACAGGCGTAATGTCTCGTTCATTGGTCTTACCACTGAACGAAGCAATTGACCGCGATCGCTCTCTTCTGCCTTAACACCATGTCATTCGATCCCATCGTGCAGGTTTCCGTCTCGGAGCAGGTCGCGCAGCGTCTGCTCACGATGATTCGCACCGGCCTGCTCAAGCCCGGTCAGCAGCTCCCGCCTGAGCGTGATCTCGCGAACATGCTGGGTGTCGGGCGCCCGGCCGTGCGGGAAGCGATTCGGGGGCTCGCGCTGCTGGGCCTGCTGCGCGTGCGGCAGGGCGAGGGGACGTTCGTCGGATCGCTTGAGATGCGCGAGTTGCTCGAACCGCTCGAGATGGTCATCGAACTCAATGCGGGCACGCTCGAAGCCCTGTTCGACGCGCGGTTGGTCATCGAGCCGGGCGTCGCGGCGCTGGCGGCCACGCATATCAGCGATGCGGACATCGCCCGCCTGCACGCGCTGGTCGACGACGAACAGGCGCTGCTTGGTAATCCGGAGACGTTCTCTGCGGCGGACATGGCGTTTCACGAGACGATCACCGACGCCTGCGAGAACCCGTTCCTGCAAAGCATCGCGAACAGTCTGTATTTGCTCGGCAAGAAGAGTCGCCGCGTGACGTCGCAAGTCGATGGGGTGCTGGAGCGAAGCCTTCAGGACCATCGCCACATTCTCGACGCGCTCGAGGCCCGCGACCCCGAGCAGGCGGCGCAGGCGATGCGGCACCACCTTTGCCGCGTGCGCGACGCCTATGCGGCGTCTGCCAGTCCGGCGGAGGTCGCCTTAGGGGCCGCGAACGTCTGACGCGATCACTGCCGTCAACGCGTCCAGCTACTGCCCAAACCATCCCAATCGCATCCATAGATCCACGAGGAGACACCCATGACAGGCCGGCTGGCGGGTAAGACCGCCGTCATTACCGCTGCTGCGCAAGGCATCGGCCGCGCAAGCGTCGAAGCTTATCTGCGCGAAGGCGCACGTGTGATCGCGACCGATCTGAATGCCGAGACGCTCGCGCAGCTCGACGATCATCCGCATCTGCTGCGCCGCCCGCTCGACGTTACCGATGGTGCGGCAGTCCAGGCACTCGCACACGAACTCGGTGCTATCGACGTCTTGTTCAACTGCGCAGGCTTTGTGCATCACGGCTCGATTCTCGAGTGCGACGAAGCGGCGTGGGACTTCTCGTTTGATCTGAACGTCAAGAGCATGTACCGGACCACGCGAGCTTTTCTGCCCGCCATGTTGGCGGCGGGCGGCGGGGCGATCATCAACATGTCGTCGGCGGCGTCGAGCGTGAAGGGCGTTGCCAATCGCTGCGTGTATGGCACGAGCAAGGCTGCCGTGATCGGGTTGACGAAGTCGATTGCCGCCGACTTTGTCGCGCGAGGCATTCGCTGCAATGCCATTTGTCCGGGCACAGTCGAATCGCCGTCGCTGCGCCAGCGTATTGCCACGCAGGCCGATGCGGCGGGCACGAGTCTCATGGCGGTGCGTGAGCAGTTCGTGTCCCGTCAGCCGATGGGGCGTGTCGGCACGCCTGAAGAGATTGCGGCCTTGGCCATCTACCTGGGTTCTGACGAATCCGCTTTCACCACCGGTGCCATCCACCTGATCGACGGCGGCTGGTCCAACTGATTTCGCTAGGAGAATTGCTTTGAAACTGCTGCGTTTCGGCCCGAAGGGCCAGGAAAAGCCGGGCCTGCTCGATGCAGACGGCAATGTGCGTGACCTCTCCAATGTGCTCGCCGACATTACGCCGGAGACGCTAAGCCCGCAGGGGCTCGCAGCGTTGCGCGCGCTCGATGCGAATTCGCTGCCGGTGGTGGCGTCGCCGGGGCGTCTGGGCGTGCCGTTCTCGGGACTGGGCAAGTTTCTGGCTGTCGGCCTGAACTACAGCGATCACGCGGCCGAGTCGGGTCTGGATGTGCCGTCAGAGCCGGTGCTCTTCACCAAGTGGGATAACTGCCTGAACGGGCCGAACGATCCTGTGGTGCTGCCCAAGAATGCCGTCAAAGGCGACTGGGAGGTCGAACTGGGTTTCGTGATCGGCACCACGGCGCGTTATGTGCCGCTCGAACGCGCGCTCGACTACGTGGCGGGCTATTGCGTAGTCAACGACGTATCCGAGCGCGAGTATCAGATCGAGCGTGGCGGCACGTGGGACAAGGGCAAGGGTTGCGATACGTTCGGGCCGGTCGGGCCGTGGCTCGTGACGACCGACGAGATCCGCGATCCGCAGCAACTCGGTCTGTGGCTTGACCTGAACGGCGTGCGTCGTCAGACGGGCAACACGTCAAGAATGATCTTCAGTGTTGCGTATCTCGTGCATTACATCAGCCAGTTCACCACGCTGAAGCCGGGCGATCTGGTGACGACGGGTACGCCGCCGGGTGTTGGCCTTGGCCAGAAGCCTCCGGTGTTCCTCAAGCCGGGTGACGTCATGCGTCTGGGTGTCGACGGTCTGGGCGAACAGACGCAGGAAGTCCATGCTTACGACGCGAAGTTACTCGACTGAGCGCCTGCCGGATTCCCTTCACATCCATCCTGTACGGTGACGGATATCCGGCGGCGCTGGCCGCCGCCGTGGGTGTCATCTCCGTCATCTTTGTCATCGACAGCTTCGGGAGCGATTCATCATGCAAGACCTCAAAGGTAAGTTCGTTCTGATTACCGGCGCGAGCACCGGC
>JARLJF010000158.1 GCA_031291335.1 Pandoraea sp.
GCCATCCATAGGCCAGACGTCGACCAGCACCGCATAGTTGCCGGGTCGCTCGGCCTGCATGATGCGGATGTAGTGCTGTCGGAACACGCAGCGCGCGAGTTCCACGGTCGGATGGGGGCGGCGGAAATGGGCGGTTGCCATAACAGTCTCCAGAAATTCGGCCCTCCGGCCTCGACGGGCCGTTGCAAAGCATTCAGCAATTCGCGTGCCAGACCTCTTGAGACGATTAACTATTTGATTTGTAAGGGAGTGATGAATGCGAGCCGCCCGAGCCCATCGAAAAACGTTACGAAAACGAAACATGACGGGAACGTTCCGCGTAACAGGAACCCAGGAACCTAGAAATCCCCGGGGGGGCGTGTCAAACGCGGTTCCCGAGGGCGCATTGGCGTGCCGTTTTTCTGTTCCCGCTAAAATGAGACGTTCCTCCATACCTGCCGCGTCCCTCTCCATCCTCTCCACCGATACGCCGCATGAACCTGCGCTTTCTCGAAACCTTCGTCTGGCTTGCCAAGCTGCGTAACTTCCGGCTGACGGCCGAACGTCTGCATACGACGCAGGCGGGCGTGTCCAGCCGGATCGCGTCGCTGGAGCAGAGTTTCGGGGTGCGCCTGTTCGACCGCAGTGCACGTGAGGTCACACTCACGGCCGCCGGGCAAAAAGCGCTCGCTTATGCCGAGCGCATCGTTATGCTCGGGCAGGAGATGAAGCGCGAACTGAGCGATCCGGACATGCCGCCGGGCGTGCTCAAGATCGGCGTGGTCGAGTCGATCGTGCACAGTTGGTTTCCGGATCTGGCCGCGCGCATTCACCGCGAGTACCCGCAGCTCGAAATCGAAGTTACGAGCGAGACGACCATCAATCTGTGCAAGCAGCTCGAAGCGGGTTCGCTCGACCTCGTGCTGCAAACTGATGTCCAGCATGGCGCAGGTGTTGAAAACCTGCCGCTCGCCGAGTTTCCGATGCGATGGGTGGCGAGCCCGAAGCTCAATCTCGAGGGAGAAACGCTCGACGTCGCCGATCTGGCTGCCTACCCGCTGGTGAGCTTTTCGCGCAACTCGGGCCCGCACAAGACACTCGAGCGCATGTTTTCGGTCGCGGCGGAGCGGCCGGTGCGCGTGAATTGCATGACGTCGGTGGCGGCCATCATCAGGCTCGTGGCCGACGGTTTCGGTGTGGCCATGCTGCCGCCCGCGATCATCCAGCGCGAACTGGGCGAACACAGCCTGCACCTGCTGCGCGTGAACGCCAATTTCCCCAATCTGCCGCTCGTCGGGTCGTTCCGCACCGGGGCGTTGCTCGCCGAGAACGTCGCACGCCTCGCGCAACGCACCGCCAGCGAATTCGCCCTGAACATGGGGCCGGACATCGCGATTCCGCCCGCCGCCGCCATGACCGCGCCGGCGTGGGGCTCCGCCGAATCTTCCGAGTCTTCCGAATCTCCCGAAGCCTGAGCCGGGACTCTCACCGGGCCGCCCACTGCTTTTCCTTCCCCGCCGGCCCCGCCCCGCAAGGCGCCTGGATCAGTCATAAGAATTTGCTGTCGCGGCGAATTTGATTTCTTGTTGGACGCATTTCCGCCCGTTTTGCACACTCGGCAAGACGGTCGACCCGTGCGCAATGCGTGCCGGCCGGCCTCCCGATTGTCGAAACCGATGGATTGCCACATGACTGCTACTGCCCCACGCGCCCAACTCTGCATCTGGACGAATATCGATCCGGCCTTCGAAGCTGACTTCAACCGCTGGTACGACCGCGAGCACATGCAGGAGCGTGTGGCGATTCCGGGTTTTCAGTTCGCCCGTCGCTTCAAGGCCCTGCACGACAGCGCCCGCCCGTATCTGGCGCTTTATTGCACGCAAGATGCCGCCGTGTTCACCAGCGAACCGTATGCCCGGGCCTTCCAGCATCAGACGGAATGGTCGCTGCGCAATTTTGCTCGCATGCAGGGCACGCAACGCCGCGTTGGCACACTCGACGTTGAAGCCGGCGAAGGTCAGGGCGGCATGCTCGCGGCGTTCGTGCTGACCGAGGCGGCCGTTGCCCAGGCGCGTCCGCGTCTGGACGCGCAACTCGCCGAAGTGGCACAGGGCGACGGCATCGTGCGCGCCACGCTGCAAGTCACCGTGCCGACGCTGTCTGTCTCGCTCACCGCCAAGGACGCCCCGTTGCCCCCCGCCGATGCCGTTGTACTGATCGAGGGCACGGACCCGGACGCTGTGCGTACCGCCGCTGAAACGCTCGCCGCCGCTTACGGTGTGCCGGCGAGCGAAGTGACTCGCTTCGCCATGTTGTGGCGCCTCGGCGCCAACGACGACTGACGTCCCGCTGCCCTCTCGCGAGAACCGGCTATGCGCCTGTCGGCCTGTTCATCGGTTCTCACGGACACCCTGGAGACATCCATGACAACGTATTCCAATACCCACGACGCAGGGGAAACCCCGGCCACCGCCGGCAAGTCGCGCACCAACAAAGGCCGTCTCGCCACGGCCAGCATGGTGGGCACCACACTCGAGTGGTACGACTTCACCGTCTACAACACGCTTGCCGCGCTGGTCTTCAATCATCTGTTCTTCCCGTCGGTCGATCCGCTGGCCGGCACCATCCTGGCGTTGTCGACGTACGCCGTGGGCTATGTCTCGCGCCCGCTCGGCGGCTTCGTGTTCGGCAACCTTGGCGACAAGATCGGCCGGCGTGCGGTGCTGGTGCTAACGCTCGTGGTGATGGGCCTGACCACCGGTTTGATGGGCCTGCTGCCGACGTATGCATCGATCGGAATCTGGAGCCCGGTTCTGCTCGTCGCACTGCGCTTCGTGCAAGGCGTGGCGCTCGGCGGTGAATGGGCGGGTGCCGTGCTGCTGTCGGTCGAGCATGGCGATCAGCGCAAGCGCGGACTGAATGCATCGTGGACGCAGGTCGGCCCGTCGTTCGGCACGCTGCTCGCGACCGGCCTCATCGCGCTCATCACGTTGTCGATCTCGCCTGAGGACTTTCTGAGCTGGGGCTGGCGCGTGCCGTTCCTGCTGAGCCTCGTGCTGGTCGCCTTCGGTCTGTGGGTGCGCCGCGGCGTAGAGGAAACGCCGATGTTCGAGGAGATGCAACACTCGGACCGTCAGGCGGAAATGCCGATTGCCGACGTCTTCCGCTCGCACTGGCGCAATCTGCTGGTGGCCGGTGGTTCGCGTATCGGCTCTGATGTGCTCTACGCGCTGATGGTGGTCTTCACGCTGACGTATGTGACTGGCACGCTGCATCTGTCGCGTCCGCTTGCGCTCACGGCGGTGCTGGTCGGCACGGCATTCAATGCGTTGACGGTACCGTTGTTCGGCGCGCTGTCTGACAAGCTGGGTCGCCGTCCTGTGTACGGTTTTGGCGTGCTGTGCGCGGTGATCTGGGCGTATGGCTTCTTCGTGCTGCTTGATACGTCCAACCCGGCGCTGATCGTGTTGTCCGTTGTGATCGGACTGGTGATCCACGCGATCATGTATGGCCCGCAAGCGGCTTTCGTCACCGAGCAGTTCCCGACGCGTGTGCGCTACGCCGGTTCGTCGCTGGCCTATACGCTGGCGGGCATTCTCGGTGGTGGTTTTGCGCCACTCATCATCGTGACGCTGTACAAGGAGTTCGGTACGACGGTTTCGGTGTCGCTGTACGTGACGGTGGCGCTCGCCATCACGGCCATCGCGTTGCTCGCCGCACGCGAGACGGCGCACAAGCCGCTGAAGGACTAAGCCGGCAGCCGATAAGCGGTCAAACCGGTAAAGGAATTACGGACTCACGTCCGGCATCAAAACAACGGCATGCCTTTGGGCGTGCCGTTGTCAATTGTGCCGTCGCTTATGCCGGGGGTGCCGCGCACAACTCGGCCAGCCCGGCCAGATCGCCGCACTGGGCGAGTTGATGAACTTGCCGTGCGAAGCCATCGAACTGCGGCGCCTGATCGCTCAGCTCGCGTGCCCAGTCCATCAGATCGGTAATGGCGCCCAAGGCGATCAATTGCCGCGCCTCCAGCAGATGGTCGCGCGACGGCCGTACCAGGGGGCCGTCACCCGAGCGTCCCGCGTCGCCGGGGACCGTTCGGCCTGCCATCGCGTCGTCGCGATGCAGGTCGAGAAGACGCGCAAGCGTGTTGCGCAGATCGGCGAGTTCGATGGGTTTGAGCAGACACGCGTCGTAGCCGGTGCCCGCCACGACCTGGGGCGACGCCGAGATAGCGAGCACAGGCACGTCGGGCCAGCGGCGGCGTGTGGCGCGCGCGACAGCGAGGCCATCGGCGTTGGGCATCATGTGATCGGTGAGCACGAGGTCCGGACGCGTCTCGCTCGCGTTGCCCAGTGCGGCGATGAGCGCCACGCCGTCGCTGAACGTGCGCACCGTGAAGCCCAGGCTCGCGAGTTCGTCATGCAGGAATTGCCGGATCTCGGGCGAATCTTCTGCAAGCCAGAGGTGATGTCCGCTGCCGTCGAGGGGCGGTAGGGCGTGGGTCGTGCCTGCGAGCGTCTGCGGCACGAGATCCGCTTCGCGCGCCACACGTAACGGCAATGTGAATGCGACACGGGTGCCGACGTCAGGCGTGCTGTCGAGGCTGATCGTGCCGTCCATGCGCTCGACCCATTGCTGCACGATGGCCAGCCCGAGGCCCACGCCCGGCACACGTCGCGCCCGGTCGAGTCGTGCGAAGGGCTCGAAGACGCGCGCTAGGTCGTCTTTGGCGATGCCACAGCCGGAGTCCTCCACACTGAATCGCACGTGCACGATGTCGGCGCGCGTCTTGTCCGGCATGGCCGAGAGCGACAGCGTGATCGTACCGTTAGCGGTGTACTTGGCGGCGTTGTCCAGCAGATTGCCGAGGACCTGACGTACGCGCTTGGCGTCGAAGGTGAGCAGCGGCGGCAGCGGCGCACGCACGTCGAGCAGGAACGCGTTGTCGTGCTTGCGGGCGAGGCTCATGCCTTCGTGCGCCATGCCGTCGATGAACGCATGGGTGTACACCGGCGCGACGTGCAGGGCGTCGGCAGCACCGCCGCCCGCGTACTCGATCAGATCGTTGACCATGGCGAGCATGTGATGCGCGCTGCGCCGGATGATGCGTCCCCGGTCGGCGTCTTCGCGTCCGCCGGACTGCACCAGATCGGCAAAGCCGATGATCGACGTGAGCGGCGTGCGCAGATCGTGGCTGATGCGGGCGAGGAAGTCGTTCTTGGCGCTGTTGGCTTCGTCGGCAGCGATGAGGGCGGCCTGCAATTCGCGCGTGCGAGCGTCGACGGCATTGGCGAGCCGTGCCTGTTCTTCCCGACGTGTTTCCAGCACTTCGCGCTGCGCCGCGCGCTGCTCGCGAACGAGTTCGCGTGAGCGTCCGGCCACGATGATGGTGAGCATGAGCAGCACGGCGATGTTTGTGCTCCACGCCATTGCCGTGTTGGCGAGCCAGTCTTCGGGTAACAGCCCTTTGATGATCGCCAGTCGCCAGAACAGCACGGCACAGCCGGGTGAGAACGAGAGCAGACACAGCCGCGCATTGGCCGAGCCGCGCCGCCACCCATCGGCTAGCGACACGACCCATAGCAGGTTGAATACCGAGAGCAGTTGCAGATGCGTGAAGGCAGCGGCACGGTGATCGCCGAATGCGACCCACAGTGTCATGCACGCCATGAGGCCGATCATCACGCGGTACGTCCAGCGCCATAGCGTCACGCGGTGCAGTCCGGTGAAGCTCAGCACCATGGCGCTGAAGAAGCCCGCGGTCAGCGTCGAGAAGAAGCTCGGCGCGCGCACGATGAACTCGCCGCCCTGTGGCAGCAGGTAGCGATACAGGAAGCCCTGGAACGCCATGTCCTGTGCGACCTGCGTCACCGTGGTGAGCGCGAGCAGCACGAACACCTTGTCGCGTCGTGCAATGCCGAGCACGAAGGCGTATAGCGCGATCGAGATCATCGAACCCGCGAGCAGCATGGCGATCATTGCATTACGCGATTCGGCGATGCGGAAGTCGTCGGGGCGCCACAACTGAGGCACGATGCTCACCGACGAGCGCGTCTGCACGCGTACGAGGAACGTCAACCGTTCGCCGGGGGCGAGGGTGATCGGGAAAACGGAGGTTTCCGACACGATCGGGTGCCGGTCGAGCGGCACCGTGTGACCCGCCCGCCAGGTGACGGACGGTTGTGTGCTGCCGACAGGCATCGAATAGAAACGCACGTCCTCGAGTCGCACGATGCCGATGCTCAACCAACGCGTGACGGATTGCGTGCCGGGGTTCGCAACGCTGCCTTGCAGCCAGAACGCCGAGCGGCTGTAACCGGGGTTGAGCATGCCTGGCACAACGTCGCGCCAGCCGGGGGCCGCGAGGGCCTGTGTGGCGTCGAGACGCCCCGAAGGATCCTCCAGCAGACGCAGTTGTTTGTCGAGCGTCAGGGGCGACGGTGCGTTCGCGAGGTCAATGGCAGGCGCTACGGCATGCGTCGTGGGGGCGGCAAGCGCCACGACACCGCGCAGCAGCAACGTCAGGACGACGAGCGTCAGCGCAAGCCAGACAACGAGAGGCCGGCGCAGCCCGTGCGCCGGCGTGTCCGATGGCGCAACCCTCATGGGGAGGTCGCCGATCCCGATGGGTCGGGCACGGGCGGGATCTGTGCGCCCTGTTCGCGAAACCCGCTCGGCGGCATGCCGAAGCGTTCGCGAAACGCCGTGGCGAAATTGGCGGCGCTGGCGAATCCGACCGCACTGGCAATGTCCTGCACGTCGAGCGATGTCTCCGAGAGCAGGCGTCGCGCTTCCTTCATGCGCTCTTCGCGCAGGAAGTCGAACACCGTCACGCCGACACAGCGTCGAAACGCCAGATTCAGCCGCCGCGTGTTGGTGCCGACCGCGCTGGCAAGGCCGGCGAGTTCGGGCGTCGCATCGAGCCGGTCGAGCAACAGCGCGCGCGTGGCGCGAAACAGCACGGCGTCGAGCGTATGGGCTTGCACTGGCAGCGGCGTGAGCCTGCCGTTCTCGCTCGTGGGGGAGGGCTCCGGGGCGGGCGTCGTCGCCTTCAGGTGAATCGATAGCCGCAGGCGCACTTCCTCGAAATCATAAGGTTTGGCGACGTAATCGACGGCGCCCGCCGAGAGTCCGGCCACGCGTTCGCCGGGCAGGGCGGCGGCCGTCAGGAAGATCAGGGGGATGTGGCGGGTGCCGGGATCGGCCTTGAGCAGGCGGCAGGCGCCGAGGCCGTCGCACACGGGCATGCGAATGTCCATGAGGATCAGATCGGGCTGCACCGTGCGCGCCTTCGTGTAGCCGTCGCGGCCGTCCTGCGCGATGTAGACGCGGCAACCCTGCTGGCTGAGGAAATCCATCAGCAGCATGCGGTCTTCCTGGTTGTCGTCGACAACCAGGACACGCACGCCCGACAACTGACGGGCATGCGGCGAGGCGGGCCACCGGTTGCCCGATTGAGGCGAGGCGGGCGTGGCAAGCGGCTGCGGAGGCAGGGGACGATCGCTCATGATGGTCGCCATTCTTTCACATTCGCCTGATTGCGCTTCACCGTTATGGTGCGAATTCCGGCGTTGGGGAAATATTTTTCCGCCGGGCAAACATCAGATGCCGTCGGGCAAAGGTGGGACGATTTCGGGCGAGATTGGCTCAGGTAAGGTCAGCCGTCGGGTTCGCTGGGGTGAGGACCGGTGCGTGGGCGATCGAGGGGTTGTCCACCGCTGGCGTGCCCCGTCTGGCGAGCCCGGCCCCCCCGGGGGGGCCGGCATCGTCAGGGAGCGAGCGCCATTAACCCATCGACTCGGGTGTCGTCCAGACCACGTTCGCGCCCACCGAGCACAGGTTTTCGACGAAGCGCGGATGCGCGCGTCGGATCGGCTGGGCGTTCTTGATCGTCGATTGACCGTCGATACTGGCCGCCACCATCAGCAGCGCAATTGCCACGCGAATGATGTACGGGCTCTCCACCACGGCGGGCGAGAGCGGCACGCCGCCAAACGTGATCAGGCGATGCGGATCGGACTGGAACACGTGAGCACCGAACTTCGACAGTTCGGTCGACCAGCCCATGGCGCCGTCATACACCTTGTTCCAGAACATGGCACTGCCTTCCGCCTTCACGCCAAGCGCGATGAAGATCGGTAGCAGGTCGACCGGGAAATACGGCCACGGCGCGGCTTCCACCTTCGTCAGAATGTTCTGCGTGAACGGTGCCTGCACCTTGAGCTTGCCTTGCGCGGTGGCCGTCGACCAGCCGTCGCGGTGCTCGACCTTCACCCCGAACTTGGCGAAGGTGCGGTCGATCAGCGGGAACTGATCCGGCGCCGTGTTCTTGACCGTGATTTCGCCGCCCGTGATGGCGCCGAGCGCCAGGAACGTGGTGATCTCATGGAAGTCTTCGGCGAAGCGGAATTCGCCGCCGCCGAAGCGCTCCACGCCTTCAATGGCGAGTTGCGACGTGCCAACACCTTCGATCGGCACGCCCAGCATCTGCATGAAGCGGCAGAATTCCTGCACGTGCGGCTCGGATGCCGCGTTGTTCAGTTGCGAGCGGCCCTTGGCCGACGCCGCGCACAGCACGAAGTTTTCCGTGGTCGTCACCGACGCGTAATCGAGCCAGTGGTGGATCGCGGGACGCGCTTCGTCCGCGTGGATCAGCAGCGAGCCTTCGGTACGCTCGACGCGTCCGCCGAAATGGCGCAGCACTTCGATATGCGGGTCGATCTCGCGCACGCCGAGCGTGCAGCCCTTGATGTTGTCTTCGATGCGCGCGACGCCGAACCGCGCGAGCAGCGGCGGCACGAGCATGATCGACGAGCGCATTTCTTCCGGCAAATGGTCGGTGCGCGGGTCGAACTTCGTATGGCGGTGATGGATGTCGAGCGTGCCGGCTTCGAAATCGACGCTCACGTCGCTACCGAGCTGGCGGAAGATATCCAGGATTTTGCGAACGTCGGTAATCTCGGGCACGCCGATGAGGCGCACCGGCTGATCGGTGAGCAGCGTGGCGCAAAGCACCGGGAGAACGGCGTTCTTGTTAGCGGAGGGAATGATGCGGCCGCGCAGCGGCTGGCCGCCGTGGACTACCAGATGGGACATGGGCTTCCTTCGGGCTTCGGGCTTTCGTGTGAGCCGAAATATACCCCCGAATGCGGGATGTGTGCCATGCGACCCCCACGCCCGTGGTGGGATTGCCGCGCCGCTTGACGGGCGATAGCTGGTGCTATCGCCTGCGCTGCCGCTGCCGGACCGGGGACTCAGGACGCCGCGCCCGCGAAGGCCTCGGCAAAGATGGCGCGGAAGTCGGGCGTTTCGGCTGCGGCGGCGCGGGTGAGCACCCGGGCTTCGAGTTCGTCGAGATGCGCGGCCGCGAGTGCAATGGCCGCTTGTGTCTTGCCGTCGCGCAACTGGCCGACGAGTTGAGCGTGCTCCGTCGGTGCGCAATGCATGAACTCCGCCGGGTCGTACAGCGCCTTGTAAAGCTCGGTCTTGGCAACGAGTTGGCGCGCGAACGCATCGAGTTCGGCGCTATCGGCCATGCCGATCAACTTCAGATGGAATTCACCGGCAAGGCGAATCGAGCGCTCGTGCGTGCCCTCGCCATGGGAGCGTGCTTCGGTCTCGACGTGCTCGTCGAGCACGGCGAGCTGCGACGCGCTCAACTGTCCGCAAATGCTGGCGATCACCCCGGTTTCCAGTACACGCCGCGCGCGGTAGGTCTGACGGATGTCGTCGAGCGACGGCTGCGGCACGAATGCCCC
>JARLJF010000024.1 GCA_031291335.1 Pandoraea sp.
CGCTCACCTCGGAGAATTCGAAATTCTTGCTCAGATCCAGATGTCGTTCCGCCGTGCACCGAATGCCCAGACGCGCATAGTTCGCGATGATCCGTTGCTGAACGTTATCGAGATAAGGGGTCACGAGGCCAAGTTCGGTCACGCGATTGCGCGTCAGAATCTCGTTGAGCGCCAGCACCGACGTGGTCGCAGGAATCCCGGTCGTCTCCGTGATCTGCCGGCACAGCGCCTCATCGGTCTCGAAGCCCAGCCAGCCGGCAGACGTGCCATTCCATGCGATGACATCGACCTCGGCGTCGGCGAGGAGCTGCGCCGCGTCGAGAATTTTTTGCAGATCGAATTGGCCAAGTGCATTCGCGCCAAGCGAAATCTCTGTGACGCGGAAGCGGGAAAAATGGACAGATACCTGCTCGAGGCCCGCCACCATTGCGCTGGTGATCGGTTCCAACGCCGTGTTGGACGACGGCGTGAGCATGCCAAGCAATTTACGTTTTTTTGTTGTCATGGAGTTACCGAAAAGGCAGTGACCGGCCGCCCGAGGGGCGTGCCGATCGTTGGGTGAAAGCAGTTTGTTTCGTAATCAGACAGGAAGCTTGCGTTCGTAATCGATCAGCGTTGAGCACACGAACAGGCCTACGCCGGCTGCCGCAAAGAACATCAGCGCGAGGAAGTACGACCCGGTGGTCTGCACGATTACGCCGACAATCAGCGGGACGCTGATACCCCCGATGTTGCCGCCAAGGTTCATCACACCGCCGAGGAAGCCAATCTTGTTGCGCGTGCCGAGGATCGACGGAATGCACCAGTACAGACCGCACCAGCGAAGGAAGAAGAGTGTCGAGGACAGCAGGATCACGGTGAGCACATCGCTCGTGACGTAGGCCACGGAGAAGATCGATGCGGTCGCGATGATCGCCGCGATACCGAACAGCGTACGCATGACTTTGTTGGGCGAGCCACCGGCGGCTTTCCACTTGTCGCCCACCCAGCCGCCGAACAATTCGCCGATGAAGCCGCAGAAGAAGATGATGAAACTGGCGCCTCCCATCTGCTTGATGTCGAAACCGTGGACCTTGTTGAGGTAGTTGGGCATCCACGTCAGCAGACCGTAGAACACCGTGTTGAAGCACATCCAGCCCAGCGCCATGCACCAGACGGAGCGGTACTTGAAGAAGTCGAGGGAGCGTCCGGACAGGTTGGCCGGCTCAGCGCGGTATTCGCTGGCCTGCGCTTGCTCGATGTAGCTTGCCTCTTCGTCGTTGACGCCCGCATGCTCACGCGGCGTGTTCCGGATGTAGCGCCATGCCACGTAACCGGCGAGTACGGTGCCAACGCCCGCGACAACGAACGCGAGACGCCAGGAGCCGAGCATCGTAATGAGCCAGGTGATGATGATGGCGCCGAGGGCTGCGCCCAGCGGTGCACCGCCATCGAGCAGCGTGGCGCCGCGGCCCCGCTCGTTTTGCGTCATCCAGATCGCGTTGAGCTTGCCCCCGGCCGGATAGATCGGCGCTTCCGCCGCGCCAAGCCCAAACCGGGTCAGCAACAACGACGTGGCGTTCGTGCATAACGCTGCGGCGGCCTGAAAGAGGCCCCAAAAGACGGTCGCCATCGCGATGACGATGCGTGGTTTGTACTTGTCGGCCAGCATGCCCCCCGGAATCTGCATGACCGCATAGGTCCAGAAGAAGCCGCTCAGGATGAGCCCTTCCATGGTGGGCGTGAGATCGAACTCCTTCGAGATCAGCGGCATGGCCACCGACAACGACGCGCGATCGATGTAATTGATCGCGATCAGACACAGCATCAAGAAAAATATCTTCCAGCGCACGGCGCTTTTCGCGCCCGTCATGGTGGCGGCCCTGCCTGTCGACTGCATGGTGAATCTCCCGAGTGAATGACTTGAGTACCGTTCGTCGCGCGACTTGGGAGCGAGTATAGAATTTGTAATCTGTAATTACAATATCGGTAAATAATTGATTTTATTGTGATTGATTATAGGGAATTCCCTACGTGGTAGGATATTTATGACACTGATAACGACACCAGAGACCGTGCCCCTCCCGCTCAAAAACTCCCAAAAACTCCGCACGTTAGGTATGGCCGCCGAGATCACTGCGCGCTTGCGCATCATGATTGAGGAAGGCGAGCTGCCGCCCGGTGAACGCATCGACGAGAAGGCGCTGTGCGAACTGTTCGACGTTTCGAAGACACCCCTGCGTGAAGCGCTCAAGACACTTGTGTCGGAGGGGCTGGTGCTGCACCGGCAATACATCGGATATCGTGTTGCCCCGCTCGATCTCGACGAGCTTCGCGCGACGTTCGAGATGCTGCACGGCCTTGAGCGCATGGCTGGCGACCTTGCGGCGCAGCGCTTGAGCGATAACGCGCAGTCTGCCATTGAGAAAAAGCATGGGCAGATGGTCGACGCCCACGGCAAGGGACTTCGCACGGAATACTTTCGGATCAACCAGCAGATTCACCAGATGATCATCGACAGCGCGGCCAACCCGGTGCTCTCCTCGATCTACGCCGCGCTGATGAGTAAAGTGCATCGCGCGCGGGGGGCGGCAAACGCCGATCACTCCCGTTGGCAAGAATCACACGACGAGCATGAACAGATCATGGCGGCCTTGCGCGAGGCCGGGCGGCCCCGTCTGGGAGAGGTGCTTCGAGCGCACTCGGAGAATACTGGCGCGGAAGTGCTCAGCGTCGTGGCTGAAGCGATCCGCCTCGGTGAGCATCGCGCCGGACGTGAGGTTCATGCCAAATAACGGCCTGGGCGTCAACGGTGCGCGGCCGGGCTAACCTCGCAATTCCCGGTTGAACGCCCCCGTCTGGCTGTCGGTCGTGTTAGCGCACTTGCCTGCGCATCCGGTACGGAGTAAAAGTCGATCCATCGACGTCAACCGGGAGTCGCGCCAGTGGACCAGTCCGCCAAGCTCAATGCCGATTCGCTGGGCATCGTCGAATCGGTCATCATGGGCATCGCCGGTACGGCGCCCGCCTATAGCGTCGAGATCACGACGTCCACCATCATTGGGACGGCCGGCACGCTCTCGCCGGCGAGCATCCTGGTGTGCGGACTCATCATGTTTGGCATCGCCTACGCGTTCATCAACATGAACCGTGCCCTGGCGAGCGCGGGCACTTCCTACTCATGGGTGAGCATGGTGTTCGGGCGTGCGCTCGGCTTCTTTGCCGGCTGGGCACTCCTGGTGCTGTGCTGCGTCTTCATGGTTTCCGCCATGATTCCGGCGGCGAATGCCACGCTACTCATCTTCGATCGCCCCATGATGAATAACGTGCACTACGTGACGCTGATCGCGGCGGCGTGGCTCACGTTGGTCAGCGCGGTCGTCGTCAAGGGCATCAAGCTCACCAGCTACGTGCAGGTACTGATGACGATCGTCGAGGGCATCATCCTGCTCGTGATCATGGTCGCGAGTTTCTTCATTTTCCCTCGCGCGCCACAACACCCGTTTTCGTGGAGCTGGTTCTCGCCCTTCGCCTTCACGCCCAAGCTGTTCGCCAGTGGTGCATTGGTGGCGATCTTCTTCTTTTATGGCTGGGATGTGACCCTGAATCTCAGCGAAGAGACGCGGGACTCGAACCGGACCCCCGGTCGAGCCGCGTTCTGGTCGATGGTGTTCCTGATGGCGTTCTTCCTCATCTTCATCGTGATCACGCTGCTCGGGCTCTCGGATGCCGAGATCCAGCACTTCAATACGAATATCATTTTCGCCATTGCCGAGAAGCTGTTCGGGCCGACCTGGGGATACGTCGCGATCCTCGCGGTGTTGCTGAGCACCGTGGGAACGGTCGAGACACAGATGCTGCAGTTCACGCGCACGCTTTTCGCCAAGAGCCGCGACGGCGCCCTCCATCAACGCTACGCCCGCCTGCATCCGCGTTGGCGAACGCCGCACGTCGCCATCTTCTTCATCTGGATCACGGGGCTGGTGCTGCTATTGATGTCGTCTTATCTACCGACGATCAACGTCATTCTGCAGGATTCGATTACCGCCATCGGCTTCCAGATCTGCTTCTACCTCGGGCTGACCGGGCTCGCCTGCGGGTGGTACTACCGCAAGGTATTGCGGCAGGGGCCCTGGGTTGCCGTGACCCATGTCATCTGGCCGGTGGCAAGCGGGGTCTTCCTTTTCTTCATTGCGCTCTACAGTATCCCGACGTTCGACTGGGTGACCAATATCGTCGGCATGGGAGGCATTGCGATCGGCGTCATTCCGTTGCTGCTGAACCGCAAAAGAATCTGGGGGATTGCGCCCATCAAGCCGGGTTGAGCCAAGTTGAGCCGCCAACGCCTATATGGACAGATGCCTCATTTGCTTAGCTTGAGCGGCGCCATATGCATTCCCGCAACGGTTCGTTGTCACGTCAACCCCATGCTCGTTACGCTTGCGCCACGTTGGCCAAACCTTGCGTGAGCTCGTTTCGTCCCGGTGCTTGAATCAGGGTTCCTGACCAGCGGAGAAGATCGGTCATTCGGCCGATCTTTTTTTGTCGGAACCCATAACATGCCTATTACACGCAGACGCTTCTTCTCGCTCTCGGCGGCCGCCGCCGCTCCGCTTGTCGCCCCTCGCTTCGCGTTCGGGGCCGCAGAATTCCGCTACAAACTATCCAACAACGTTGCGCCCGATCACCCCTTCAATGTGCGCGCGAAGGCCGCCGTTGCGCGCATTCTGGAAGAGTCGCATGGCCGACTCGATATCCAGATATTCCCGAACAATCAGTTGGGTAGCGATGTCGACGTGCTGAGTCAGACGCGCGCTGGCGCCGTTGAGCTGCAAGCGCTCTCGGCCGTCACGCTCTCGACGCTCGTTCCCGTGACGTCGATCACCGGCGTCGGTTTCGCGTTCAAGGACTACAACACCGTCTGGTCGGCCACGGACGGCAAGCTCGGCGCCCATGTCCGCGCGGAGATCGCCAAACGCGGCCTGCACGCCTTCGAGCGTCCGTGGGACATCGGCTATCGCCAGATTACGAACAGCCAACGCGCCATTCAGACGCCGGCGGACCTCAAAGGGTTGAAGATCCGCGTGCCCCCGGGTGCCCTGTGGACCTCGCTGTTTCAGGGCTTCGGCGTGAACCCGACGACGATCAACTTCAACGAGCTGTACTCGGCACTGCAGACGCGCATCGCCGACGGCGAGGAGAACCCGTTGTCGATCATCGCCACGGCCAAACTCTATGAAGTGCAGAAGTACTGCTCGATCACCAATCACATGTGGGATGGCCTCTGGCTGCTCGCCAATCCGCGCGCATGGGACCGTCTGCCCGCCGAGTTGCGCGCGATCGCGGAGCGTGCGTTCAACGACGCAGCACTGCTGCAGCGTCGCGACGTCGCGCAATTGAACACCTCGTTGCAGGCTGAACTCGCGTCCAAGGGGCTGGCGTTCAACACACCCGATCCCCAGCCGTTCCGTCAGGCACTGCGTCAGGCCGGCTTCTACCCCACGTGGAAGCAGAAGTTCGGCGATCAAGCCTGGGCACTGCTCGAGTCCTACTCCGGCGCACTCGCCTGAGTCGCCTGCTCCCTAACGGGCCGCGGAAACCGGCCTGTCTCTGAATGTGATTTGTCATGACGACTTTGCTTGATCTGTACCGCACGATGGTGAGGATCCGGGCGTTCGAAGACGCTGCCGAGATCGCGAGCCAGGGGGGTGTCGCCGCATGGGGGCTCGACACGTCTGCCAAGCCCGCCCTCGTGCGCGGCCCGCTACACCTCTCCACCGGGCAGGAGGCGATCGCCGCCGGCGTGTGCGCCCATCTCTCGTTGACCGACTTGCTGACCTCGACCCACCGGGGGCACGGACATACGCTCGCCAAAGGCGCCGACGTAACGCGCATGATGTCGGAGCTGTTCGGCCGGGCCACCGGTAGCAATGGTGGAAAAGGCGGTTCGATGCACATCGCCGATTTTTCGGTCGGCATGCTCGGTGCGAACGGCGTGGTGGCCGCCGGCCTGCCTATCGCCGTGGGGGCGGCGCACGCGCTGAAGCTGCGCGGCGAAGCTGCCATTGCGGTGTCGTTCTTCGGCGACGGCGCGATCAACCGTGGGCCGTTCCTCGAGGCATTGAACTGGGCACGCGTTTTCGAGTTGCCGGTGCTGTTCGTCTGCGAAGACAACCGCATCTCGGCCACGACACCGACCCGTCCGATGACGGCGGGCGATGGCGCAGGCGCACGCGCAAACGCGCTGGATATCGCATCGCTCTCGGTAGACGGTAACGATGTGGAGGCGGTATACGCCGCTGCGGGGGAACTGATTGCCCAGATCCGCCAAGGCGGTGGCCCTCGCCTGCTTCACGCGATTACCGACCGGCACAAAGGCCATGTGTCTGTCGATCCGGGCACTTACCGGAACCCGGCGGATGTCGCACAGGCGCTGCTGCGCGACCCGATTCCGCGTGCCCGCGCGGTGCTCGAGGCACGAGGGCTGGCCGAGGAAGCCACCCGCGTCGCGCAGGCGGCCAAAGAGGAAATCGCCGCGGCGTTGCACGCGGCCGAAGCGGCCCCCTTCCCCCGTCCAGAGGACGCCTTTACCGATGTTGCCGACACCGGCGCAGGAGTCTGGCAATGACCATTACCCTTGATTCGCCGGTCGGGAACGCTCCGCTGGCGCAACCCCTGACACTCACTTACGCCCAAGCGGCCGCTTTCGCACTGGAACAAGCGCTCGAACGAGATAGCAACGTTGTTGCCCTCGGCGAAGACCTCGGGCGCGGCGGCGTGTTTGGCCAATATCGCGATAGCGAAGGCAAGCCGCTGGCGCAGCGCTTCGGTGCCCAGCGAATCATCGACACACCGATCTCCGAAGCTGCCATTGTGGGCGCGGCCGTCGGCATGTCTTTGGCCGGCCTGCTGCCTGTCGTGGAACTGCGGGTGATCGACTTCGCGCTATGCGCCATCGACGAGATCGTGAATCAGGCAGCCAAGAACCGCTTCATGTTCGGCGGCCAGAAGCGGGTGCCCGTGATCCTGCGCATGCCGATCGGTCTGTGGGGATGCTCGGCGGCGCAGCATTCGCAATCACTTGAAGCCTGGTTCACCCACATTCCGGGACTTACCGTGGTTTGCCCCGCAACGCCGCAAGACAACTACACGCTGTTGCATGCGGCCATGGCGAGCCGCGATCCCGTCATCTACCTCGAACACAAAGAGCTTTGGGGCTTGCGGGGTGACGTTGCGGTGCTCGAGGCGGGACAGTCTGGTTCGCAGGCAGCGCCTGCCGAACTGGGGAAAGCCGCGGTGCGACGTGAGGGCCGCGACGTCACCATTGTCACTTGGTCTCGCACCGTCCATGAGGCATTGCAGGCCGCCCAAACGCTTTACGCCGAAGGTATTGACGCGGAAGTCATCGACTTGCGTTCGCTGTGGCCCTGGGACCGCGACACCGTGTTCGCTTCCGCCGCGAAGACCGGGCGTGTGCTGGTCGTGCACGAGGCGGTTCAGGTCGGCGGATTCGGCGCCGAGATTGCGGCAACCATCGCCGAGCATACGTCCGCAAGCGTTGCGCGCCTGGGGGCACCGCGTGTGCCCGTGGGTTACGGCGTGTTGGAGCAAGCCTCGCGCGTTGATGCAGCAAAGATCGCCGCACGCGTGCGCACCTTGCACCGTCCCGCCTGAGATCCGCTGGTGAAGTGGTCCGCGCGGCACGGCGGTGGCGCGCGGACGCTCGCTGTCCACGCGCCTCGCTCAGGTCTGTCCGCTCCTTCTCCCGCGCCCTCGCCCCTCGCCCTGTGTCCTCGCTACCCGTTGGTCCTCACCCCACCTTTCGCGCCGTGCGCATCCTCGTCAATCTCGATCAATGGCTCATGCGCCTGTGCGCACTTGCTGCTGGCCTGCTGGTGCTCGTCGAGACGCTGATCTTGCTGACGGGGGTTGTCGCGCGCTATCTGCTCGACAATCCGTTGACATGGGCAGACGAACTCGCCCAGATCCTCTTCATCTGGTTGGCGATGCTGGGTGCAGCCCTGGCGCTCCATCGTGGCGAACACATGCGGCTTTCCAGCATCGTCAATCGCTTGCCGGAGCGCTGGCGCACCCTGTGTGAAACGCTGGCGTTGCTGGTCGTGTGCCTGTTTGTCGCACTCGTCATGACGCCGGCCTATCTGCATGCCATCGAGCAGCAAGAGATCACGACCCCGGCGCTTGAAATCCCCGGCTCGGTTCGCGCCTGGGCCTTGCCCGTGGGGGTGGGATTGATGCTTGTGAGCGCCATCGCAAAGCTGGCGCAGCAGGCGAGCGTTCGCCAGTTCTTGTCGGCGGCGGCACTGGCGTTACTGATTGGCGTTGCCCTGTGGCTTGCCCGTCCTGCGCTGTTGGCCATCGGCAACTACAACCTGCTCATCTTCTTCGTAGCGATTATCGGCGCGAGTATTTTTGCGGGGGTGCCGATTGCGTTCGCCTTTGGCGTGGCAACGCTCGTCTACCTCACCTTGAACACGGAGGTGCCACTGCAAATTGTCGTGAGCCGTATGGAAGAAGGCATGTCGGGCCTGATCCTGCTTTCTGTGCCACTCTTCGTATTGCTTGGCGCACTGATCGAGCTGACAGGACTGGCCGGCAGCCTGATTGCCTTCATGGCCTCGCTGCTCGGTCACGTGCGCGGCGGATTGCACTACGTGCTGCTCGGCGCGATGTTCCTCGTCTCGGGAATATCGGGCGCGAAAGCCGCCGACATGGCTGCCGTCGCACCCGCATTGCTACCGGAGATGAAACGCCGGGGTGAGCGTCCCGAAGATCTGGTGGCGTTGCTCGCTGCAACCGGGGCAATGACGGAGACGATTCCGCCCAGCCTCGTGCTCATCACGATCGGTTCGGTCTGTGGCGTTTCGATTACCGCACTCTTTATCGGTGGACTGGTACCGGCTGTCGTAGCGACGCTTGCCATTGTTGGCGTTTGTGCGTGGCAGACGCGCCGCGCGTCGGAACAACGGCTGGCCCCAGTGCCGCGCGCACCGTGGCGCGTGATTGCCCGGATGTTTGCGCTGGCATTGCCCGCGCTGGCACTGCCAATCCTGATTCGTACCGCCGTGGTGGAGGGGGCTGCAACGGCAACCGAGGTGTCGACGCTCGGCATTGTGTACACGCTCATCTATGGATGCCTCAGCCCCGCCGCCCGCGCGCGGCTGCGCTGGGAGCGGGTGCGTGAAATCCTGACGGAAACGGCGGCGTTGTCGGGCGCGATTCTGCTCATTATCGGCATGGCGACGGCGATGGCCTGGGCGCTCACGCAATCGGGCTTTTCGACGGCACTCGTCAGCGCGATGCATGCCATGCCTGGCGGGGCACAGGGCTTCCTACTAACGACGATGGTCGTCTTCGTACTGCTCGGCAGCATATTGGAAGGGATTCCGGCGATCGTGTTGTTCGGGCCGCTGTTGTTTCCGGTGGCGCGCTCGCTCGGCATTCACGATGTGCATTACGCGATGGTGGTGATTCTTGCCATGGGCGTCGGACTGTTCGCTCCGCCGCTGGGGGTCGGGTTCTACGCGGCGTGCTCGATCGGCAAGGCGGCCCCCGACGACGTCATGCCACGCATCTGGCCTTTTCTGGCCGCGCTTGTGGTTGCGCTCACGATCGTTGCGTTCGTCCCGTGGCTGTCGATCGGGTGGCTTTGAGCCGCAGTGAATCGAATCCGAGTATTCGAGGTTTTTTTGGGCGGGCGTCCGCTACGTCGCGCAATATTTCTCAGTTCCCGCGTCGGCTACCGGACCGACTGAGCGGGCCGGATCACGCATCGTAAAGTTCTCGGCCATCCCGGTTGAGGGTGCCTGCCTTTCGTATCAGACAGGTATGTTCGGTTTGCCTCACGGGCACCCCCTCGGCGCCTGGCGCAGGCCACCGAGGTTATCCGGAGATAGTCATGACTACCTCGCACAAGGTTCACCATTTGCGGTTACACGACGCTTCTGTCGCCGTGTCCAAACGTATGTTGTTTTTAGGATGTTCGGTTCTTGTGATCACGGCAAGTCTGAGCGGCTGCGCAGGAATGTCGCGGCGCGGCGCAGATACCGCTGTGGGCGCGGGCGTGGGCGGGGTGGCTGGCGCAGTGCTGACCGGCGGGAGTGCTGTGGGCACCGTCGGGGGCGCCGTTGTCGGTGGCGTCGTCGGGAATGTGATCGGCAAATAGCCGCGTGGGTCGGGACGGCAACGCAGTTGGCCCTCGCCGGCAGCGGTTGATTGCGCTGACCGCCGTTGCGTTCGTCCCGTGGGTTTCGATCCGGTGGCTTTACACGGGATCGACTAACGCTCGTACTTCTCGACGAAGGCTTCCGCGCCAAGTGCCCGAAAATCCCTCAACGCCGCGTCGAGCTGTGCCGGATTCCAGTCCCACCAGGCAATCGCCTGCATGCGCTGCGCGGTGCGCTCATCCATGCGAAAGCGCAGTACCCTCCCCGGCACGCCGACCACGATGGCGTACGGCGGCACGTCCTTCGTCACCACGGCCCCCGAGCCGATCGCCGCGCCCGTGCCGATATTCACGCCGGGCATGATGATCGCGTTGTGCCCGATCCACACATCCGGCCCGATCGTAATGACATCCTGCGCACGCCAGTCGAAGATCTCGGCGTCGTCATCGAGCGACATGCCATACGAGCGCGAGCGATACGTGAAGTGATGCAGCGTGGCGCGCCACATCGGATGATTCGACGGATTGATGCGAACACCCGTCGCGATGTTCACGAATTTACCGATCTGCGCGTGCGCGATCTGGTTGTCACCCATCGCGTAGCCGTAATCGCCAATTATCGACGCACGCACCGCCGAATTCGGCCCCAGATACGTGAAGCGACCAAAATCGCTGTCGCGCACGAGCGATGTCGGATCGATCTCCGGCATCTCGGTCATCACTCGTGCGCCGGTCCACGGATCGACGCCCTCTCCGCAGTTGATACGTTGCATGCCGTCTCTCTACTTAATTCACCAGACTGCGCAGATACGCCGAAGCGCGCTCCGCACAGGCCACCAGCACGAACGTGACGATCAGCAGGTACGACACCGTCTGGTAGTCGAACAGGTTCATTGCCGTGAGCAACTGGAAGCCGATGCCACCCGCGCCCACGAAACCGAGTACCAGCGACGAACGCAGATTCTCGTCGAAGCGGAACAGCCCGATGCCGAGCAACGACGGCAACACGCCCGGCACGACCGCGTGCGTGAGCACCGCCAGGCGACCGGCGCCCGTCAGCGTCAAGGCCTCGACCGGCCCCATGTCCATGTCTTCGATCACCTCGGCGAACAGACGCCCGAGCATACCGATCGAATGCACGGCCAGCGCGAGTGCGCCCGGGAACGGCCCCAGGCCGACCGCCGTGACGAACAGCAGCGCCCAGACCAGATCGGGCACCGCACGCGTCACGCCGATCACCGCACGTGCGCCGTAGTACAGCGGCAGCCCCGGTGTGACGTTCTTCGCGGCGAGAATCGCCAGCGGGAACGCCAGCAAAATGCCAAACACGGTGCCGAAGATCGCCAGATCGATGGTCTCAAGCACCGGGCGCAGATTCGGCACGAACTGCGCGAAGTCCGGGGGCATGGCGCGCGAGATGATATCGGCCATGCCATGCGCGCCGGTGATCAGGTCTTGCGGACGCGCCTGCACGACAATCCACGCTTGCACGAATAGCGCCGCGGCGATCAGCACCGCGACCACCGTCAGGACGTTACGCAAGCCCGCAGGCATTTCTCCGGGACTGCGACCGCCCCTCATTTCAAGCGTAGTGCTCATGACGCCTCGGTGACATAGAGATTGGCGATCTGCTGGGCAGACACTTCGCTCGCCAGACGATCGAATTCCATCACGCCACGACGCAGTCCCACCATGCGATCGGCATAGCGCATTGCGAGGTCCGGCTGGTGCAGCACGACGATGACCGCCAGACCGTCTTCGCTCGCCAGACGCCGCAACAGGCGCATGACTTCGTCGGCGGCCTCGGGGTCGAGACTTGCCACCGGTTCGTCGGCGAGCAGCACGTCCGGCTGCTGCGCCAATGCACGCGCAACCGCGACACGCTGCGCCTGACCGCCCGACAGCGTGCCGGCACGTTGGCGCTCGAGATGCAGGAGCCCCACTTCGTCGAGATAGGCGCGGGCTGGCTCGATCGCCGCGCGCGGCACGCGGCCGAGCGCGGTCGCCAGCGTGCGATGACGGCCAAGCGCGCCGCAGCACACATTGGCGATCACGCTACGGCGCTTGACCAGATTGGCGTTCTGCGAAATCAGTGCGAGCGGCAAACGTGCTTCGCGCAGCGACTCGCCGGACAACTTGACGAGATCGCGACCCGCGAGATTGACGCTGCCGGTGGTCGGGCGATTGATGCCGACCACGCATTTCATGAAGGTGGATTTTCCTGAGCCATTGCTGCCGAGCACTACGACCACCTCGCCGGCATTGACCGACAGATTGAAGTCACGCAACGCGGTATGACCATTCGCGTAGCACATCGTCAGATTCTGAACGGCGAGCTTCACGCCCGGGGCGAGCGCGGTACGACGGAAGGCCCCCGGCATGACGGCCC
Source organism: Pandoraea sp. (assembly GCA_031291335.1). Taxonomy (GTDB): domain Bacteria; phylum Pseudomonadota; class Gammaproteobacteria; order Burkholderiales; family Burkholderiaceae; genus Pandoraea. Next base: position 12,552 of record JARLJF010000024.1, read on the forward strand.
CGGCAGCCGCGAATGCGTCAGCCGGGGTCAATGCCAATCCGTCCGATACTTTGGACAAAGTGTTCACAGTTTGGCGAGATCGATGTGGAGGGTGGACACCAGATCGCGGATCTGGTTGTACGCCGCGTCCGTCTGCGGCACGGTCTTGAGCGCCGGGGTGGCGTTGGCGATCATGAATTTCTGATCGGCTTCCGGCAGTTCTTTCAGGTCGAGGTTCGACAGGATCTTCGCCAGACGCGCTTTGAAGTCGGCCGGCAAATCGCCGCGCACGGCCATCGGGTCGACCGGAATCGGGTCCGATTTCCACAGCGTCACATACGCCTTGTCGTCGTACTCGCCATGCAGGCGAGCGCTGGCGATTTCTTCGCTGTTCAGTTCGCCCGCTTCGACCTTGTGGTTACGCAACGCTTCGAACGATGCCGTGTGGCTGCCCGCATAGATCGCCTTGACGCCCTTGTCCGGATCGATGCCGTTCTTGCGCAGGCCGTAGGCCGGGAACAGGTGGCCCGAGGTCGACGCCGGATCGGCGTAGGCGAACGACTTGCCGTTGGCGTCGGCCAGCGTCTTGATGCTCGAACCCGGCCACGTGACGATCGACGCGTAGTAGTTCTGCGGCGTACCGTCTTCCTTGGCAAACGTGGCCACGGCTTCGGCGTGCGCGACCTGGTGCGCGAGCACATAGCCGAGTGGGCCGAACTGGGCAAACTCGAGCTTGTTGTTGCGCATCGCCTCGATCTCGGCGTTGTAGCTTGTGGCGATGTACAGCTCAACCTTGCAGCCGAGTTTGTCGCCGATCAGCTTGGCGATATCCGTATAGACCGGCAGCATGCGTGCCGACGATTCATAGGGCTCGACACCGAAGCGCACGACGCCATTGTTCGGGCATTCGCCGGCAGCATGGGCTGCACCGCTGGCGATGGCGGCGAAGAAGGCAACGGCGGCGAAGCGTTTGATAGCTTTCATGAATTCCCTCAGGGTTTTACAACTTGCGTACGAAATTCTGCTGCGGATTCTAGGAGCCGGATGTGACAAAACCGTGATGTATTTATCTGAACGTCTAGATGAATCAGGCGGTGAAAAAATGCACGAAACTCATGACATTCCCGCATCTCGTCACATCGCAGTCACATTTCCATCACGGCTTGCGCACTACAATGCGCCCTAAACCATGAACATTTGAAGTAAGGGGAATGACATCGCCATGACAGCGAGCGGGAGCGCAGTGCGGGTGGAACGGGGGGCGGGTGTGGCGGTCTGGCGACAGATCGAGCAGATTCTGGCCAAAGAGATCGCGGCCAATGGTTTCGGCGACGACGGCCGTTTGCCGAGCGAGGGCGAACTCGCGAAACGCTTCGATGTGAACCGTCACACGGTGCGGCGTGCGGTGATGGGGTTGGCCGCGAACGGCCTGGTGAGCATCGAGCAAGGACGTGGCACCTTCGTGCAACCCGGTGCAATCGACTATCTGATCGGCCGGCGCACACGCTTTACCGAGAACCTGCGTCAGCAGCATCACGCGGCAGAGGGGCAAATGCTCTCTGCCGTGCGCATGACGGCCGAACCGGCGGTCGCGCAAGAGCTGGTGTTACCTGCCCGTGCGGCAGTGTGGCGTATCGAGTCGCTGCATGCGGCCGATGGCGTGCCGCTGACCTACGCACGCAACTGGTATCCGGCTGCGCGCTTTCCGGATCTGCCGAGTCTGCTCAAAGAGAACAGCAGCATCACGCATGCGCTCGCGTCGTTGGGGGTGACGGACTATCTGCGCAAGTGGAGCCGTATCGGCAGTGTGCTGCCCGACACCGAGATCGCCTGGCGACTCGGTATCAATCGTCAACAGCCGGTGCTGTGGGTCGAAAACGTCGACGTCGATCTCGAGGATGTGCCGATCAAGTACGGCATCACCCATTTCGCGGCCGACCGTGTGCAACTGATGGTCGATACGTCGCTATGAGGCTCCGCTCCGGGGCGGCAGCAGAAAGGCCATCCATCTAAATTCATTGATGTTTTCGGATATTTAAATAATTAAAATTACCAATAAATATCCGAAATCAATTCAAATTAAATGCGCGACGCAGAACAAAAATAAATGTCGGATTGCTATCCGTCAAATAAAGCCGCCAATTTCAACAACGTCTATTGAATGTGATTTGAGTTGGGGATAATCTCAGAGGCGCCATTTTCATTCCCGAAACGGGAGGTTCTCATGAGATCAGTCATTCTGTGCGTGGGCCTGGCTTTATCGGGACTTGCAATGGCTCAGAAACCCGCCGTATATCCGGCCCATGGTCAGAGCGCTGATAAACAGAGTAGCGACGACGGTGCGTGCTATGCATGGGCGAAGCAGAATACCGGTGTCGATCCGGCCGTGGTGGCGCAGCAAGCGCCTCCGCCTCAGGGCCCCACTGGCGCACGCGTGGGCGGGGCTGCACGCGGCGCGGCCGCCGGGGCCATCATCGGTGATGTCGCTCACGACGACCCGGGACACGGCGCTGCGGTGGGCGCGGCTGCAGGGGCGGTTGCCGGCGGTGTACGCTCGCGCCGCCAGCACGCGGCTCAGGCACAGGCAGCGCAAAACGCCCAAAGCTCTCAGATGACGACGTATTGGCACGCGTACGGCGCATGCATGGAGGGTCGGGGATATACGGTCAAATGATCGTGAGCGGGTCTCGCGCGAACGACGCCCGCCGATCGCCCTGGTGTCATCAATCCATCTGAGGAACGTCAGGTGTCCACCCCTGCCGCAGCGCCGTGGCGAACCCGCCGTCGACGCGCGAATACGGTCTGGCGCTCGTCACGACGCGCGGTAAGGCCGTCCAGGCAATGGAAACACCCGCGCGCTCGAGTTTGTCCACCAGCGCCTGATCTTCACTGCACGCCAACCCATCGAAGCCGCCAAGACGCTGGTAGACCAAGGCGTCCACACCAAGGTTGGCGCCGTGAACGTGTCGGTGTCCGTCGCTATCCTGGTAATGCGCCAGAAAGTTCGCTTGCGCGCGTTCGGTGTGCGGGCCGTGACAGGCCCAGTTGGCGATGCTGACGGTGCCGCAGACGA
>JARLJF010000159.1 GCA_031291335.1 Pandoraea sp.
GGCGGTCTTTGTCTCCGCGACCCCCGCCGATTACGAGGCCAAGCGAACGGGGCAGGTCGTAGAGCAGGTGGTGCGCCCGACCGGGCTGATCGATCCGATCATCATGGTGCGTCCGGCGCGTACGCAGGTGGACGACGTCCTCTCGGAAATCAACAAGCGTGTCGCGGTGGGGGAGCGTGTGCTCGTCACCACGCTCACGAAGCGCATGGCGGAGCAGCTCACCGACTACCTGTCCGATAACGGTGTGAAGGTCCGTTATCTGCACAGCGACATCGATACCGTCGAGCGCGTAGAGATCATCCGCGATTTGCGTCTGGGCGCGTTCGACGTACTGGTGGGGATCAACTTGTTGCGAGAGGGGCTGGATATTCCTGAGGTGTCGCTCGTGGCGATTCTCGACGCGGACAAGGAAGGCTTCCTGCGCGCCGAGCGATCATTGATCCAGACGATCGGGCGTGCGGCGCGTAACGTCAACGGCACGGCCATTCTGTATGGCGACAAGATGACTGAGTCGATGAAGCGCGCGATCAGCGAGACGGAGCGTCGTCGCGCCAAGCAGATGGCGCACAACGAGGCGAACGGCATCGTTCCGACGGGGGTGAAGAAGCGCATCAAGGACATCATCGACGGTGTCTACGATCCGCAGGACGCCAAGGCGGAACTGGCCGAGGCCAAAGAGCAGGCGCATTACCAGGACATGTCGGAAAAGCAACTGGCTCGCGAGATCAAGAAGCTCGAGAAGCAGATGCAGGAACATGCGCGCAATCTGGAGTTCGAGAAGGCTGCCAAGGTGCGCGATCAACTGCTGCACGTCAAAGCGTTGGTGTTCGGCACCGACGGGGCGAGCGAGGCGGAGTTGGGGCCGAAGGTTTGACCGCTGAAATGCACGTAGGTACGTCTGGATAACCTAATGAAAAAAACCTCAGTCCTTTTCGTGTGCATGGGCAATATTTGTCGCTCGCCCAGCGCTGACGGCATTTTTCGTCACCGTCTGGCCGAGGCCGGATTGGCCGACGTGATCGCGGTCGATTCGGCGGGCACGCACAGCTATCACATCGGTCATGCGCCCGATGCCCGCACGCAAGCGGCGGCCGAGCGGCGCGGCTACGATCTGAGCGAGTTGCGGGCGCGGCGTGTCGACGTCAGCGACTTCGAGGACTTCGAATGGATCGTGGCGATGGATGACGCCAATGTCACCGAACTCACGGCGCGTTGTCCGGCTGAGTATCGTCACAAGATCGTGCGATTGATGGACTTCGCGACGCGTCACGACGCCACCGAAGTGCCCGACCCGTATTACGGCGGCGCGCACGGCTTTGAAATTGTGCTCGACTATATTGAAGACGGTCTCGACGGCCTGCTCGCGCGACTGCAAAAGGACGCCTGAAGCGCGGGCGTTTCACTAATAAGGGGCGAGTGACGGAAGACCGGGCATCTTCCGCGACACGCGTCTAAGGGGATATCATTCGCCCCATCGTCGGCGCGATGGCGCTGATCCGGCAGCATCCCCTGTCTTTTCGTACCTCTCCTGTTTCTCTTCACTCGCTCTCCCATCGATGCTCAATTCGCTCAATTCGTACTGGCGTAAGTGGCGCGCCTCGCGTCACGCCGGCCATCAGCTCGACGAACTGCTCGCGCATGCCGATCCGACGGCGCCGCTGGCCGTTCGCAATCAATGGCTGATCGAATTGGCGCATTGGGTGCAAAAGCGTGGCGCGCTCGTCAACGAAGTGCGCGAAGCGGGGGAGGCCGCACGCTATCGTCCGCATACCCGTTTGCGCTATCTGCTGCAGATGCTCGAACGCAATCCCGCCTGGCGTTTGCCGGTGGCTCGCACGCTGCGTAGCGTCATCAACGAGAGCGACGCGATTTCGCTGCTGTGCGATACCGGCATGCCGGTACGACCGGGATTCTGGGGTGCGCTGACCGAACGGATCGAGAAGGCGCTGATTCCGCCGCCGCCGACACGGCGCGATCTCTCCGCGTTGTGCTCCCTCATGTTTCCCGACGGCGAGGCGGCCGACTGGATCGCCGCCATGCCCCCCGCGCTACTGGCCGACCTGATCGCGCTGCTGCATTTTCGTGAGGACGAGGATGAGGACACCGACTGGAATCCGTTCGCCGAAGACCTGCTTGCCGCCATGCATCACCTTGTCGACCAGATTGCGTCGACCGGACTGTCGCAGGCGGTGCGCTCGCGTCTGACGTATCCGCGCGTTACCGAATCGCCGTTCTACCGGCTCGGCCGCGCGATGCAGGAACTCGAGGAAGCCGGCCAGGAATTCGCACTCGGTGCACCGCCGTCGCAGCACTTCGTGCAGCGCATCAACGTGTTTCGCGCATTGCTTGACGATTGCGCGCGCGCCGCGCGTCAGGTGTACGCGCATCTCGATGAGAACGGTGTGAGCGTGGATATCGTGTTTCAGGTGGAGCGGGCCAAGGCGCGTATCCGTCGGCTGGAACGACTGCTCGAAGCGTGGCTGACTCAGGCAGACGAGGACCGCGCCACGGCACACGTCCGACTGTTTGCCGATCTGGTGCGCGCAAACCAGGCCAGCCAGAGCGTGGGCGAACTGGCGCGTACGTCGTTCGGGCTGTTGGCGCGCAAGGTCGTGGAGCGAAGCGCGGAGACGGGGGAGCACTACATCGCCCGCAATCGCAGCGAGTACTTCGCCATGTTGAAGATGGCTTGCGGCGGCGGGCTCGTGACGGTGGTGACCGTCTATCTGAAGTTCCTGATCGTCAGCGTGCATTTGCCGACCATCGTCGAAGGCTTCCTCGCCGGCGCCAACTACGCGCTGTGCTTCCTGTTCATGCATTTCTGCCACTTTACGCTGGCGACCAAGCAGCCTGCGATGACGGCGCCCGCCATCGCCCGCAAGCTCGATGACGTGGATACGCCCGCCGGCATGGACGCCGTCGTCGGCGAAGTGATCGCTCTCGTGCGTACGCAGGCGGCGGCCATCTTCGGCAATCTGGCGATGGTGTTTCCGTTCTGCCTGCTGGTGCAGTGGGCGGTGTCGGCGGCGCTGGGCATGAATACGATTCCACCGGAAAAAGCGCACGCGACGCTGAATTCCTTCTCGATCCTCGGTGTGACGCCGCTCTTTGCGGCCATGACGGGCGTATTGCTGTGGTGTTCCAGCCTGATCTCGGGCTGGGCGGACAACTGGTTCGCGCTGCATGGTATCGGCGACGTGCTGGCCTACAACCGCCGTCTGCGCTTCGTTTTCGGCCGCAATGGGGCGGCGCGTCTGGCCGACTGGTGCCGCCGCCATATTGCGCCGGTGCTCGGCAACCTCACGCTCGGCTTCATGCTCGGGCTGGTGCCTGCCGTACTGACCGCGTTTGCGCTGCCGTTCGAAGTGCGCCACGTCACGCTGTCGACGGGGGCGATTGCCACGTCCATCGGCGTGCTGGGCTTGCCGGTGCTGCACGATGCCGCCCTTTGGCTGGCAGTGGCGGGGGTGGGGTCGATGGCCCTGCTCAACGTCGGCGTCAGTTTTGCGTTAGCATTCCACATGGCGCTCCGATCGCGTCCACTGCGGTTGGGTGACCGTCGGCAAATCCACCGCGCCATCTGGCGCGCCGTGCTGCGCAATCCACTGGTGCTGTTGTTTCCGCTACGCACCGCGAGCCCCGAAGCTCGTCCCGAAAAATAAGATTTTTCGCAAATGGACGAGGGAACTTTCGCAAAAAATGGGCCAGAAGTAGTTGACTAATTTCGTGGGGTATTTATACTTGACGAAAATAGTCGAGATTAATCCCCTGCATCATCATGAGACTTACCACGAAAGGCCGTTTCGCCGTTACGGCGATGATCGACCTGGCCATGCGCCAGGACGCGGGTCCCGTGACGCTTGCGGGCATTAGTCAGCGTCAGCGAATTTCGCTCTCTTATCTGGAACAACTGTTCGGTAAGCTGCGCCGCCACGAGATCGTGGAGAGCGTGCGCGGGCCGGGTGGCGGTTACAGCCTTGCGCGTCGTGCGGAAGAGGTGACAGTCGCTGACATCATCATTGCGGTCGATGAACCGCTGGATGCCACCCAGTGCGGCAGCAAAGGCAATTGCGAGAAGGGCCAGGACGGCCATCGCGGCCACTGCATGACGCACGAGTTGTGGGCGACACTCAACCAGAAGATGGTTGAGTATCTCGATTCCGTTTCTCTGCGCGACCTTGTCGAGCAGCAGCGTAGCAAGCAGGCCCAGCAGGCGGTCCTGCGCGACACCCGCGAGTCCGGCACCAACAGCCAGACCATCGCTACGCGCATTCCCAATTCGGTCTTCGATATGGCCCGTTCATAACAGGCGCCACGGCACGATCCTGGAGCACCCCATGAAAAACGACACCCTCAACCTCCCCATCTACATGGACTACAGCGCCACGACGCCGATTGACCCGCGCGTCGTGGACAAGATGTTGCCTTACTTGCGTGAGCAGTTCGGCAACCCGGCATCGCGCAGCCACTCGTTCGGCTGGGCTGCCGAGCAAGCAGTGGAGGAGGCACGCGAGGAAGTCGCCAAGCTGGTGAACGCCGATCCGCGCGAAATCGTCTGGACGTCGGGCGCCACTGAGTCGAACAACCTCGCCATCAAGGGCGCGGCGCACTTCTACCAGGGCAAGGGCAAGCACCTCATCACGGTGAAGACCGAGCACAAGGCCGTGCTCGACACGATGCGCGAACTTGAGCGTGAAGGCTTCGAAGTCACGTATCTGGACGTCAAGGACGACGGTCTGCTCGATCTGGACGTCTTCAAGGCGGCCCTGCGTCCGGACACGATCCTCGTCTCGATCATGGCCGTGAACAACGAAATCGGCGTGATTCAGGACATCGCAACGTTGGGCGACATCTGCCGCGAGAAGGGCATCATTTTCCACGTCGACGCTGCGCAGGCGACCGGCAAGATGCCGCTCGATCTGGCGAAGCTGAAGGTCGACCTGATGTCGTTCTCCGCACACAAGACGTATGGTCCGAAGGGCATTGGCGCGCTGTATGTGCGTCGCAAGCCGCGTGTGCGTATCGAGGCACAGATTCACGGCGGCGGTCACGAGCGCGGCATGCGTTCGGGCACGCTGGCCACGCACCAGATCGTCGGCATGGGTGAGGCGTTCCGTCTTGCCCGTGAAGAAATGGCAGTGGAAAACGAGCGCGTGCGCATGCTGCGCGATCGTCTGCTGCGCGGTCTGACGGAAATGGAAGAAGTGTATGTGAACGGCGACATGGAACAACGTGTGCCGCACAACCTGAACATCAGCTTCAATTTTGTCGAAGGCGAATCGCTGATCATGGCGATCAAGGATGTCGCAGTGTCGTCGGGTTCGGCGTGCACCTCGGCCTCGCTGGAGCCTTCGTACGTATTGCGTGCTCTGGGTCGTAACGACGAACTGGCGCACAGCTCGATTCGCTTCACGGTGGGTCGTTTCACGACCGAGCAGGAAGTCGATTATGTGATCGAACTGCTCAAGGGCAAGATCGGCAAGCTGCGCGATCTGTCGCCGCTGTGGGAAATGTACAAGGACGGGGTCGATCTGAATTCGATCCAATGGGCCGCACACTGAGCATTCAAGGAGTTAGCCATGTCGTACAGCAAGGAAGTTCTGGATCACTACGAAAACCCGCGTAACGTTGGCTCGTTCGAAAAGGGCGATGACGCCGTCGGTACGGGTATGGTCGGCGCACCGGCTTGCGGTGACGTGATGAAGCTGCAGATTCGTGTGAACGAAGCCGGCGTGATCGAAGACGCCAAGTTCAAGACCTACGGCTGCGGCTCGGCGATCGCATCGTCGTCGCTCGTGACCGAGTGGGTCAAGGGCAAGACGCTGGATCAGGCGCTGGATATCAAGAACACGCAGATCGCTCAGGAACTGGCGCTGCCGCCGGTGAAGATTCACTGCTCGATTCTGGCTGAAGACGCCATCAAGGCGGCCGTGGCCGACTACAAGCAGAAGCACGGCCAGACGGCCGAGCCGGCAAAGGCCGCCTGAGCGGCACGACGATAAAGGAATCAGGCAAAGATGGCCGTTACATTGACCGAGAAGGCCGCGCAGCACGTTTCGCGTTATCTGACGCGGCGCGGCAAGGGCGTGGGCCTGCGATTGGGCGTGAAGACGACCGGTTGCTCGGGCCTGGCCTACAAGCTGGAGTACGCCGACGACGTGGCGGGCGAAGACACGGTCTTCGAGAGCCACGGCGTGAAGGTGATCGTCGATCCGAAGAGTCTTCCGTACATCGACGGCACTGAGCTGGACTTCGCGCGCGAAGGCTTGAACGAAGGGTTCCGCTTCAACAATCCGAACGTCAAGGATGAGTGCGGCTGCGGCGAGTCCTTCCGCGTCTGACGCCGCACCGTTGCGCGAGATCGTTGGTTTTCGGCAAGACGACGAAGGCCAATGGGTCGCGCGACTGGCGTGCGGGCATGGGCAACATGTCCGGCATCTTCCCCCGTGGCAGATCCGGACATGGACGCAAAGTGCCGCAGGCCGTGAAGCGATGCTTGGCACCTCGTTACCGTGCCGCAAGTGTGAACGCGGCGAACCGCCCGATGCGTGAGACGCAGGGCGCGAGGCGGTGCGGTTGTCGCGGACGCCTCGCGCATGGGCAACTGCGGTGAGCTTGACGGAAGTTGGCAGCAGCGTAGGCAGCAAGGCGGCGCGAGCCGCTTTTTTTACGGGCCGAATGCGGGTGAATGACGCGACGACGGCATATCGCATCGACGCCCGTGACGAATGAAGAGTGCGCGATGAGTGCGTTGACTGACAACTATTTCACGCTGTTCGATCTGCCGCAGCGCTTTGCGCTCGATACCGAGGCGCTTGAGGCGGCCTACCGTGCCGTGCAATCGCGCGTGCATCCGGATCGATTCGCGAGTGCGAGCGACGCCGAGCGGCGCGTGGCCATGCAATGGGCCGCGCAGGCGAACGCCGCCTTTCGCACGTTGCGTGATCCGTTGCAACGCGCGACGTATCTGCTCACGCTACAGGGCATTGATGTGGGCGCGGAGAACAATACCGCGATGGCCCCCGATTTCCTCATGCAGCAGATGGAGTGGCGCGAAGATATCGACGACGCTGTCGCGGCACGCAATATCAATGCTCTCGAAGTGCTCGCCCGGTCCCTGCGCGACGATCGCCGTGTGCGACTTACCAAGTTGGGCGACTGGCTCGAGAGCAGCGCCTGGCAGCCGGCGGCGGAAGCCGTGCGGCAACTGATGTTCATTGCGCGCGCCGAGGAAGACATCGCGCAGCGCATCGAAATGCTGGAAAACGCGTGACGGCCCGGTGCGGCGCCGTCACATGTCATTGAGAACTGCTTGAGAACAGGGCGCGCGCGCCAGCGTGTCGCCCGCATTGCAAAGTCATGGCCCTTCTGCAAATTTCCGAACCCGGCATGTCCCCCGCGCCGCACCAGCGGCGACTCGCCGTGGGCATCGACCTGGGCACGACGCATTCGCTCGTGGCCTCCGTACGCAGCGGTGTGGCCGAAGTCCTCCCCGACGATCAGGGCCGCGTGCTGCTCCCGTCCGTCGTGCGTTATCTGGGTGGTCACCGCACTCAGATCGGTTACGACGCCAAGACGGCTGCCGCGACCGATCCGCGCAACACTATCGTCTCCGTCAAACGCTTCATGGGCCGCGGTCTGGCCGATGTTGCTCATGCCGATAACGCGCCGTACGACTTCGTCGACGCGCCCGGCATGGTGCAGATGAACACCGCCGGCGGCGTGAAAAGCCCGGTGGAAGTGTCTGCTGAAATTCTTGCCACGCTGCGTCAGCGCGCCGAAGATACCCTCGGCGACGATCTGGTGGGCGCTGTCATCACGGTTCCCGCGTACTTCGACGATGCTCAGCGTCAAGCCACCAAGGACGCCGCGCGTCTGGCCGGTCTGAACGTGTTGCGTCTGCTCAATGAGCCGACCGCAGCCGCGATTGCCTACGGCCTGGACAATGGCGCCGAAGGCCTCTACGCCGTCTATGACCTGGGCGGTGGTACGTTCGACATTTCGATTCTGCGTCTGACGAAGGGCGTGTTTGAAGTGCTCGCTGCTGGCGGCGATTCCGCGCTTGGCGGCGATGACTTCGATCAGGTGATCTACCGCTGGGCAGTGGCAGCGGCCGGTATCGACACCGCTTCGCTCACGCCTGAGGATGTGCGCGGTCTGCTCGATCATGCGCGCACCGCGAAGGAAGCGTTGACCGACGCCGAGCAGGCACCCATCGCACTCGCGCTGTCTGGCGGACGCAACATTGCGCTGCAACTCACGCGCGAGCAATTCACCGCGCTTGGTGCGCCGCTCGTGCAACGCACGATTGGCCCGATGCGCAAGGCGCTGCGTGACGCCGGGATGGGTCCGGAAGACGTGAAGGGCGTTGTCCTCGTGGGGGGCGCCACGCGCATGCCGCAAGTGCGCGCAGCCGTCGCAACCTTCTTCGATCGCGAGCCGCTGGTCGATCTCGATCCGGATCAGGTGGTGGCGCTCGGCGCCGCCGTGCAAGCCAACCTGCTGGCCGGCAATCAGGCGGAAGGCGATGATTGGCTGCTGCTCGACGTCATTCCGCTCTCGCTCGGTGTCGAGACGATGGGCGGCCTCGTCGAGAAAATCATTCCGCGTAACGCAACGATTCCGGTGGCGCGTGCGCAGGAATTCACCACATTCAAGGACGGCCAGACGGCAATGGCCATTCACGTGCTGCAAGGCGAGCGTGAACTGGCCTCGGATTGCCGTTCGCTGGCCCGCTTCGAGCTGCGTGGCATTCCGCCGATGACGGCCGGCGCGGCGCGCATTCGCGTGACGTATCAGGTCGATGCCGACGGGCTGCTCTCCGTCTCCGCACAGGAGATGCATTCGGGCGTGGCCGCTTCGATCGAGGTCAAGCCGTCGTACGGTCTGGCCGATGACGACATCTCGCGCATGCTGCAGGACAGCTTCGGTTCGGCCGAGGAGGACATGCGCGCCCGCGCGCTGCGTGAGCAGCAGGTGGA
>JARLJF010000160.1 GCA_031291335.1 Pandoraea sp.
ACCACGTCGCTCACCGGCCCGGTCACGCGGAACGAGAATGCCTGCACGTGTCCGGTCGACGTCATGCCGTTGCTGGTCAACGTGCCGCCCTCGGCCGGTCCGGCAAAGAGCGTCGCGCCCATGCGCATGAGACGCTCGAGCGCGGCAATCGCGCGGCGTTGCCCCTCGCGGTCGAAGTAGATCAGCACGTTGCGGAAGAACACGAAGTCAAACGTGCCCAGCCTGTCGACGAGCGACGCATCGAACAAATTGCCCGCATGCCATCGCACCTGCGTACGAAGCGCGTCGACGATGCAATAGCTGTCACCTTCCGGTGTGAAATAGCGCTCGCGAAACAGCAGCGTCGCCGGCGGCCCGCGAAACGAGTTGCGGCCGTATCGCCCTTCACGCGCCAGAGCGAGCGCGCGTTCACTGATGTCGAGCGCGTCGATGGTGAACTCGCTGGTGCCGAAGCCCGCGTCCAGCATCGCCATGGCAATGGAGTACGGTTCCTCACCGGTCGCGCATGGCAGGCTCAACAGCCGCAATGCCTGCGTCTCGCGCAGGGTGCCGCGTCGCGCAGTCCGTTCGTCGAGCGCCATTTGCGCCAGCGCCGTAAAGGCCTCGCGATGGCGGAAGAACCACGTCTCAGGCACCACGACGGCCTCAATCAGCGCCTGAAGCTCCTGCGGCGATTGTTGCAATCGTTGCCAGTACAGCGAATACGAGGGTGCGTCGCGCAGCGCCGGCGACAGTTCGGCAAGCCGGCTTCGCACGGCGCGTTCGATGGCATTTGCCCCGAGCGTTTGCGCGTCGAGGCCCATCGTGTCGCGTAGCAGGCGTTCGATGTCTCGCACGCGACTCATGACGACGCCTCCGGCACCTCTGCCAGCGCGTCGCGCGCGGCGTCGAACAGCATCGCGCGTGCCTCGTCGGTCAGCAATTGGTCGATACGCACCCACTGCACGAGTCCGTCGTCGGTATCGAGCACCGGACCGAGATAGCGGCCGTGCGGCAACTCGACACCGCTGGCCTGAAACGCCGAGGCGTCAGCGCGCAGTGTATCGGTCGCACGCTCGACGAGTACGCCGAGGCGGCGCGCATCGGGACCGGGCGCCGGGTAGTGCACGAGCACCAGACGCGTGGAGCGGCGCGCCGGGGCGTCCATGCCGGTGGCCAGCCGCGTCAGATCGATGACGGGCACGGATTCGCCGCGATAGCTGAACGCCCCCGCCACCCAGGCCGGTGCGGCGGGCAGGCGCTTGAGCGCGAGCCACGGCAACACCTCGGCCACATGGCTGGCGTCGATGACGTAATGATCGGTCGCGATAGCGAAACGCAGGAACAACATGGCGATGTCCGCGAATAACGAAGAAGGCGTTGGTTACTTCACACCAGCCCCGAGGGCGGCAGGGTCAGGGTCTGCACCTTGAAGCGCGATACGCCGCTCTTGAGGCCGTTGGCAACGTGATTGAGTTCTTCGATGGCCTGGCTCGACTGCTGCAACGACTCGGCCGTTTGCTGGGCCGCCTCGGAGAGCTGCACCAGCGCCTGATTGATCTGCTCGGCACCGGTGGCCTGCGCCTGCATGCCCTCGTTCACGACCTGGAAGCGCGGCGGCAGTGTCTGTACCTGCGCAATGATCTGGGCAAGCTGATCGCCGACCTGTCGCATCTCGTCCATGCCGCGTCGGACTTCCTCGGCGAACTTGTCCATGCCCATCACACCGGCCGACACCGCCGACTGGATCTCCTTGATCATCTGTTCGATGTCGTAGGTCGCCACGGCCGTCTGATCGGCCAGACGCCGGATCTCGGTCGCCACCACGGCAAAGCCGCGTCCGTATTCGCCCGCCTTCTCGGCCTCGATGGCCGCGTTCAGCGAGAGCAGGTTGGTCTGGTCGGCCACCTTCGTGATCGTGGTGACAACCTGATTGATGTTGCCTGCCTTCTCGTTGAGGATGCCCAACTTGCCGTTGACCGAGCCTGCCGCTTCCATCACGTGACGCATCGCGTCTTCCATGCGCGTGAGGCCAACGTGGCCGGTGCCCGCGAGCGACGCGGCATGGTCGGCTACCCCGGCGACTTCGGTCATGGTGCGCGCCAGATCGCGCGACGTCGCGCCGATTTCCGTGGTGGTCGCCGCGGTCTCCGACGCGGTGGCCTGCTGTTGACGCGACGTGGCGGCAATCTCGGTCACTGACGTCGTGACCTGCAACGCCGACTTCTGCGCCTGCCCGACGAGTCCGGTCAGTTCATCGGTCATTCGGTTGAAGCCGGATTCCAGGGCGCCGAATTCGTCACGGCGCGCCAGATCGAGACGCTTGGTCAGATCGCCGGAACGCATGACTTCCAGAATCTGCATCACACTCGCGAGCGGCACGCTGATCGCCCGGAACAGCAACCAGCCGCACAGCACCGCACACGCGAGCGCCACGGCCAGCGTGATGAGCAGCATTGCCTTGGCCGCCGTCACCGCCTGGGCGATGTTGTGGGTTGCCTCGTCGGCAAAAGTCTTGTTGGTGTCGACCAGCCGCTGAATAGCGGAACGCCCGCGCCCCCACTCCGGGTAGAGCTGGTCCGAGAGCATGGCACGCGCGGCCGGCATCTGACCATCGGCCACCAGCTTGAGCACCTGATTGCTGATGCGGCCGTATTGCTGGCGCACGCCGCGCACTTCGTCGTATTGCATCCGGTCGACGGAGCGGTTGACGGTCGTGCCGTAATCCTTGATCCAGCCGTCGATCTTGGCGTCGGACGCGCGAAGGGCGTCGAGATCGATCGAACGGGTCTTGTCGCTCTCATCGATGGCGACGACCTGCTGGAGCAACTGATAGCTCTCGAACCAGGCGCCGCGCAGCATCGTGCTGTAGTAAAGGCCCGGCGTGGAATCGGACTCCACACTGTGCGCCTCCTGCTCGATGGCGATCAGCCGCGTGTAGGCAACGCCCGCCATGAGGGCCATCAAGGCAAGGATCAGGCCAAAACTGGCCAGAATGCGATGTCGGATCGACCAGTGTTTCACGCCGCGCTCCCGTTCGGTGTGCACGCCCGGTGCCGGGGAAGGGCGACGCGGGCCTTTTTGAGGTTACGCCGATTCTATTACAGCGGCCCGGCCGGGCAACGTCGGTCAAGCGATGTATTTGAGTTTATTTCTGATTTCGGGCCCCCGGCTGACGTCAGCGGGGGCCCGAATACCGACTCAGCGTGTCAGTTCGCGCAACGCGTCGGCCGTCATGGGCGCGAGGGCGAGGGGGGCAGCGGCGGCAGTGAGCGCGCCGAGCGACGCCGCGTTATCCGGCGAGACGCTGCCATCCGGCAGATAGAGATTGTTTTCGAAGCCGATGCGGGCGTGCCCCCCCTGCAACACCGCCGCCAGTGCGCACTCGGCCTCGCGCGGACCGAAGGCGCACATCGCCCAGGGGGTTGCCGTGACCGCCTCGTCCAGTGCCTGCGCGCCAGCCTGCCAGGCCGCGAGGAACGGCAGCAGATCCGAGGGCGACGACAACTGGCCCTTGCTGTACCGGCCCAGCACGAACAGCACCCAATGGCGACCCGCGCGGATCGCCCCGCTCGCACGCAAGCGCCAGTAGTGCGCCACGTCCTCGGTGTCGTACAGGATGTATTGCGTGGTGATGTTCTCCTGCCACAGCCATGCGAAGAACGCTTCGGCCGCAGGGGCATGCGCGGCGTCGGGCAGCACTTCGCGCAACGCCACCGAAATCGCTTCAGGATGCAATGCATGCACGGTCGCGATCTGCTGTTGCGGCGTGTAAATGCCGACAGCCTCGGTCGTCACCTGCAACACAAGTTCGTTGCCGACGGCGCGTTGCACCGCGTCAATGCCGGCCGTGTAGTCCGGCACTTCCAGACTGTGCGTGCCGTCGGCTTTGCGCACGTGCAGATGGATCATCCCCGCGCCGGCGTCGAGACACGCTTTCGCGCATGCGCCGAGTTCCTCCGGCGTCATGGGCAGCGCGCGATGATCGACGTGCGTGCGACGAGCGCCGTTGGGGGCAACGGCCAGCGCAAAGGCGCGCGTCATGCGGCACCTCCAGCCTTCACGCCGGTGACGTCGGCCACCGCCAGCGCCAACCGCTCGACGATGCGCTCGATGTCTGCCGACTGGCAGATGAACGGCGGCGCGATCAACGCATGATCGCCATGCACACCGTCGAGCGTGCCGCCCATCGGATAGATCAGCAAGCCACGCTCCTTGGCAGCGGCCTTAAGACGCGCATGCGTCTTGTCGGCTGTCGGGAGCGTCTGTTTGGTCGCACGATCGGCCACGAACTCGACACCGACGAAGAGTCCCCGGCCGCGCACGTCTCCCACGTTCGGATGATCGGCGAAGACTTCGCGCAGTCGTGCACGCAGTTGTTCGCCGCGCGCCTTCACGTTCTCCAACAGATGCTCTTCGGCAATCGTGCGTTGTACGGCCAGCGCCGCCGCACAGGCCATCGCGTGGCCCAGATAGGTATGGCCGTGCTGGAAGAAGCCCGAGCCACCGACCACGGCATCGAAAATCTTGTCCGAGCAAAGCATGGCGCCGATCGGCTGATAGCCGGCACCCAGCCCCTTCGCAATGACCAGAATGTCCGGCACCACGCCGTCTTCCTCGCAAGCGAACAGGTACCCCGTGCGGCCCATGCCCGACATCACTTCGTCGAGCAGCAACAGCACGCCGTACTTGTCGCACACGGCGCGAATGCGCTTGAAGTAATCACCCACGGGCGGCACCGCACCGGCCGTGGCGCCCACCACGGTCTCGGCCACGAACGCGATCACCGTGTCGCCGCCGAGTTCGAGGATCTTCGCTTCAAGTTCATCCGCCAGACGCTGCACGTAAGCCGAATCGCTCTCGCCGTCGAACCGCTCGCGATAGGCGAAGCACGGCGAGACGTGGTGCGCCGGCACCAGCAAGGGAAGGAACGGCTCACGTCGCCACGCGTTGCCGCCGATGGCCAGCGCGCCAAGGGTATTGCCGTGGTAGCTCTGGCGACGCGCGATGAAGTGTCGACGCTGCGGTTGTCCGATCTCGACGAAGTATTGGCGCGCGAGCTTGAGCGCCGCCTCCACGCCTTCGGAACCGCCGCTGACGAAGTACACGTGATTCAGATCGCCGGGCGCGCTCGCGGCCAACGTGTCGGCCAGATGCTCGGCAACTTCCGTCGTGAAGAACGAGGTGTGCGCGTAAGCCAACTGCGCCGCTTGCTGTTGCATCGCCTCGATCACACGGGGATGACCGTGCCCCAGACATGAAACCGCCGCGCCACCGCAAGCGTCGAGATAGCGCTTGCCGGTGCTGTCGATCAACTCGATTCCCTGGCCGCCGACCGCGACGGGCAGCGTCTGACGCGGATTGCGGTGAAACACGTGAGTCATGCCTGAACCCCTGACGGAAAGATGACGAGTCGCGCCATGGCCCCGGCCATCGACACGCGAACAATGTCGCTCAGTGTAGGCTTGTCGCCCCGCATTTGCAACATATGTTGCACGTATTTTGTCATCGCAACACTTCGCGCAATCCCGTTACCACACTCGATGTTTCAACGCAGCTCAGGCGCTCCGGGGAAAGCGCGTGCGCGGCCGGGGCATTTCATGCAACAATCGTTACATTATTTCGTCGCCGTGTTGCCATCCCTCAATGACAGAAGCCACAGCGCTGCCGCAGACGCTCGAACAACTCAACACGCAGTTGCGCGAGCGCTACTCCCAGCTCAGCCCGCAATTCCAGGCGGGCGCGCGTTTCCTGCTCGACCATCCGCAGCGCGTACCGATCAGCTCCATGCGCGCGATTGCCGCCGAGGCCGGTGTGCAACCGGCAACGTTCGTGCGGCTCGCGCAGCATCTCGGGTTCGACGGCTGGCATGGGCTGCGTGAACTGTTTCTGGAATCGATCCGGCTCGGGCCGCAGCCGTATGCAAATCGCGCGCGTCAGGTAATCCGCGAAGGCGACGCGGCGCGCATGGTGCCCGAGATGTTCCGCGTGCAGCACAACAACCTCGATCTGACCGAGGCCGGTGCGAACCCTTCGCTGGGGGCCGCCGTCGACCTGCTCGCCAACGCGGGGACCGTGCACGTGGCGGGCTTTCGCGCGTGCTTCCCGATCGCGTTCACGTTTCAATACGTCTATCGACTGTTCCGGCCGACGGTGCACCTGATTCGCGGTGAGGCCGGCACGCTGGAGATGGAGTTGCGCGCGCTCTCGGCACGCGATGTGGTCGTCGTCATCAGCTTTGCGCCGTATTCGAACGAAGCGCTGATCGTCGCGCGCGCCGCGCGGGCCGCCGGCGCCCGCGTGCTTGCACTGACGGACTCCACCGTCTCGCCGCTCGCCCTCGACGCCGACGTGACGGTGCTCTTCTCGCATGAGAGTCCGTCGTTCTTCCCGTCCATCACGGCGGGAATCGCCGTGGTCGAGACGCTCGTGGAAATGCTGCTCGCCCGAAAGGGACGGGGCGCGGTACGCGCGCTGGAACTGGCCGAAGACCAGTTGCACGGGACCGGCGCTTACGTTAGTCCTGTCAGTCCCGTCAGTCCGACCGGTGGCGCGGGGAACAGCGAAAGCGGAACGAAGGGCGGGCGCGTCAAACCGGACGCGTGAGTGATGCCGACTCGCGGCGCAGCGTCAGCGCAAGCGCGACGCTGCCCGCCATCAACGCCGTAGTGAACAGCGCCAGGGCCACAGGCATGCCGAAGTGGTCGGCCAGCCAGCCGCTCGTGACCACGGGCACTGAAAATCCGAAGTACGCGAACAGGAAGTACCCGGCCGCCGCGCGGGCGCGCAATGCTGGCGCGACCGCTGCGTTGACGGCCGCCAGTCCCCCCAGATACGTGAAGCCATAGCACGCCGAACTCGCAATGGCAGCGCCGACGAGCAACGCGGGTAGATTCGCGTACGTCACCCCCAAAGCCAGCACGACGAAGCCGAACGGCACGAGCACCAGACCGATG
The DNA here is from genome assembly GCA_031291335.1 of Pandoraea sp. GTDB lineage: Bacteria > Pseudomonadota > Gammaproteobacteria > Burkholderiales > Burkholderiaceae > Pandoraea. The sequence goes on from JARLJF010000160.1 coordinate 6,936, forward strand.
CGCACGGCACGCACCGGCGCCATGCGTCGCGCGGCCGGTTGAACAGCAATCCCGTGGAGATGACGAAGAACGTGGCGAATCCCGCCCACGCCGCGTGTCCGTGCGCAGCCAATGCCGCCGGCACGACACCGATGACCACGCCGACGGCAGCCCATGCGAGAAGAATCGCCACGCCCAGTGGCACGGTGCCCGGTGCGAGCACCGGCCAGCGCAGCCACGGCATGTTCGGGTGACGCGCAGGCGCGGGCAGCGCCGCCACTGCGAGGGCCGCCACGAAGGCCAACGGCGGGTAGACCCACAGGCTAAGCGGCGGCAACGTCGACGGCGCCACGACGAGGCAAATCCCCGTGAAAAGCGCACCGGCACCGAAGCCGAGTGACGTCGCCGCCGCGACGAGCGCTGCGCCACGCGTGGCGGCATCGTCTCGGTCGCCAAACAACTCCGTCATGAACGCGGTGCCGCTGCCCGCCACGAGTCCCGTCGCCACGCCGTAGCAGGCTCGCGCACCGCCGAGACCGACGAGCGTCGGCCAACGTAGCGTCAGCCATGTGCCCGCCAGCCCGAGCAGCAGCGCGATCGCCAGCGGCAAACGACGTCCCACGCGATCGGACAATCCGGCAAGGAACAGCAACGTCGGCACGAGCGCGCCGACGTAACACGCGAAGGCAAGTGCCTGCGCGCCCGTGCCAGAACCGCTCGCCGCCGCGTAGTGCGGCACCAGCGGCGCTTGCAGGTTGACGGCAAACGTCACGAGGAAAAGCTGGAGTGCCAGCAGCGGAATCGCCCAGCGAACGGCCACGCGAGGGGGCGGACAATTGGCGGCATCAAGGAGGGAGGCGTGGCGAGGCATGCGGTGAACCATGGAAAGAAGACGGTGAATGGGCACTCGGCGGGCACGGCACGGTCTTCAGTATTGCTACCGCGCCAATCCGGTGCAATTATTGAATTGTCCTGAGATCAATTTCCCTTTCCCCTTTTCCTGTCCGTCCCCTTTACGCATGGCAGCCCTCGCCCGCTATCTTGATCACGTCGAACGTCTTACCGACGCCATCACGTCTGGCGACCTTGCGTCAGGCACACGTCTGCCGCCGCAGCGCGATTACGCCGACGCCCACGGCCTTGCCATCTCCACCGTCACCCGGATCTACGCCGAACTGGCGCGACGCGGTCTGTCCGTCGGCGAAGTGGGACGTGGCACCTTCGTGCGCTCGCCCGCCGTGGGCGCCGCCGCAGCGTTCGCGCAGTGGGCCCCGGCGCCTAGCGCGCTCGGGGGTGTCGATCTGGCGTTCAACTACCCCGTACTTCCCGAGCAGGCGGACGCGTTTCGGCAGGCGTTGCGGGAGACAGCGTCTGGCGGCGATCTGAGCGCGTTGCTTGCGCACGCGCCGCATGACGGGCATCCGACCGACCGGCGCTCGGCGGCGCAGTGGCTGTCGCGGCGAGATAGCGTCTCCGTCTCGCCCGATGCGTTGGTCGTCTGCGCTGGCGGTCAGCATGCGCTCGATGTCCTGCAACTCGCGCTGTGTCGGGCCGGCGAGCCGGTCGCGGTCGAAACGTTGACGTATCCCGGCTGGAAAGCGCTCGCGGCCCTGCGCGACATTCCGCTCGTTGCCGTGCCGATGACGGCCGATGGGCTCGACCCGTCCGCCCTCGACGCGGCCTGTCGCTCGCATGCGGGGCGTCTGCGCGTCGTCTACACGATGCCGACGCTGCATAACCCGCTGGGCAGCGTGATGCCGCTCGCGCAGCGGCTGGCGCTGGTGGAAGTGGCGCGCCGCCACGACTTGCTGCTGGTGGAAGACAGCGCCTACGGCTTTCTCGTCGCCGACGCGCCGCCGCCGCTGCGTCTGCTCGCGCCTGAGCGCACCTTCGAAGTTTGTAGCCTCTCCAAGCCCGGTGCGCCGGGGTTACGCGTCGCGTATCTCATCGCGCCGACCGCGCTGCTGCCGCGCGTGCATGCCGCCATGCGGGCGAGTGTCTGGAGCGCTGCGCCGCTGATGGCGCAACTGGCGTCGCGCTGGCTGGACGACGGCACCATCGATCGCTGGATCGCGGACAAGCGGGCATTGGCGCAGCGGCGGCAGGCAATCGCGCAGGCTTGCTTCGCAGGCCTTGGCGCGACCGGATACGCCGGGGCGTTCCATCTGCTGCTGCCCGTGCCCGCGCCGATGCGCTGTGACGACGTCGTCGGTGTGTTGCAAATGCGCGGCATTGCGGTGACGCCTGTCGATGCGTTCGCCGCGCCGGGGGAGGCCGCCCCGGCAGCCATCCGCGTTGCGCTGGGCTCCCCCGCAAGCGATGCCACGCTGCAAACCGCACTCCTGCAAGTCGCCGATGTCATGAGCGCCGCCGGCCACCGATGACTCGCCGGGATGACGCCGCTCCCGGTTTCTTTTATGATCGACGTGCTCCCTGCGGCCGGAACGTCGAAGCAAGCCCCGACACGGCCTCGCGCAGGAACCGTCCCCTGTCGACAATCTCAAGGACTCCGAATGTCGCATACTCACTTGTCGCTCGCCCGCCGGGTCGCGCTTGGCACGGCGCTCGCCATCGGCGCCAGCATGGCTGCACCTGCCTTTGCCGCCTCCAATCTCATGTTCATGAGCAACTCGCCGCTGGCCTATATGAAAAAGGCCGACAACGAGTCGCTCGCCAAGGCCGCCAACGATGTCTTGACCAACAAGCAGGACAACGAAACCGTCGACTGGACCAACACCGGAACGCGCAACCCTGTGGTCATCACGGCACAGCTCACGCCGACCAATACCCATAAGGACGACACCAGGACCTGCCGCGACCTGATCGTGCTGCTCGGTGCGAAGGGCCAGGAAGTCACGCTCAAGCTGCCTGCGTGCAAGAAGGGCGACGCTGGCCGCTGGGAACTGCAAAAGCGCGGCACGCCGTAATCACCCCGCCGTCAGCAGACGAAAAAAACGCCGGCCCCGAAATCTCGGGCCGGCGTTTTTCATTGCGTCGCCGGTGCGCGGGCGCCGGCGAATTCTGCGGATAGCGACGTCAGGCCGCCGCCATCTTCTTTTTGCCTTCGACGTCCGGCAACAGAATCGTCACGATACCCAGCAGCGGCAGATAGGCGCACACGTGGTAGACGAAGTCGATGCTGGTCGAGTCGGCCAATTGGCCCAGCACAGCGGCGCCCACGCCGCCCATGCCGAACGCGAAGCCGAAGAACAGCCCCGACACGGTACCGACCTTGCCCGGAATCAGCTCTTGCGCGTAGACGAGAATCGCCGAGAACGCCGAGGCGAGGATCAGGCCGATCGCGACCGTCAGAATGCCGGTCCAGAAGAGGTTGGCGTACGGCAGCATCAGCGTGAACGGTGCGGCGCCAAGGATCGAACCCCAGATCACATACTTACGGCCGATCTTGTCGCCCAGCGGGCCGCCGATCATCGTGCCGGCCGCCACCGCGAACAGGAACACGAACAGATGCACCTGCGCGCTCTGCACCGACACGTGGAACTTGCTGATCAGATAGAAGGTGAAGTAGCTGCTGATGCTCGCGAGGTAGAAGTACTTCGAGAAGATCAGCACCAGCAGAATGCCGATGGCGAACAGCACCTTGCCGCGCGACAGATGCGCGTGACCGCCGCGACGCGCAGCCGGCTTGCCCTTGCTCGCAGCGCGTTGCGCAGCGTACCAGCGGCTCACCTGGAACAGCACGACGATCGCCACGAGCGCCGCCACGGAAAACCACGCGACGCTGCCGCGCCCATGCGGCGCAATGATCAGCGCTGCCAGTAAGGGGCCGAGCGACGAGCCGACGTTGCCACCGACCTGGAAGAACGATTGCGCCATGCCGTGGCGTCCGCCCGAGGCCATGCGCGCCACGCGTGACGACTCCGGATGGAACACCGACGAGCCCATGCCGACAAGGGCGGCCGCAACCAGCAGCACACCGAAGTTCGGCGCGACGGCCAGCAATAGCAGCCCAACGAGCGTGAAGCCCATGCCGACCGGCAGCGAATAGGGCTTCGGATGCTTGTCGGTGTATAGGCCCACGACCGGTTGCAGCAGCGACGCGGTGATCTGATACGTGAGCGTAATCAGACCGACCTGGCCGAAGCTCAGGTCAAAACTCGCCTTGAGCAGCGGGTAGATGGCCAGGATCAACGACTGAATCATGTCGTTGAGCAAATGGGAGAAGCTGATCGCAGACAGCACGCGGAACGCGGCGCCCTGCGCTGCCGGCGAGGAGGCGCCGGGAAGGGACGTTGCAGGTTGACTCGACATGGGATGGAGGATTTACGTCAAAGGCTTTGGGAAAGGCGCAATTTCCGGCAGCTTTCGTGCAGATATGCATGAAAGTTGGGATTTATCCCATTTGTGCCAGAAATTTAATGAGTGAAGTGTAGAGCATGCGTAAATAGTCGTTACGCCAACTTTTGTCGCGATTCCGCCATCCCAGCCCACCGCTGTATGCGCCCTCGAAAACGACAAGAGGCGCTCGACAGGTGGCCCCGGAAGGCCCTTCGGCAGCCTGCCGTCGAGTTGGTCAACCGCCCGTCCACCGGGGGTTGTGCGGGTTTATCGGGCGTTGGACACCGTCGGGGATTCGTGTAGAGTCGATTGACGAGTTGTGCCATGCAACACGAAGCACACGCAAGGGCCTCACTCTTTCCTTGGTTGGCAGCAAAACATGATTCAACACTCAAGAGTCGTGCAGTGGCTGGTGACCGGGCTTGTTGTGACGGTGACCCTCCTCGTCGTCCTCTTTCTCGGCTGGCTACGCGTCTATCACGTCTCGCAGACGATCCTGCAAGAGGAAGCCCATCGCCAGCGCGATGCGCTCGAGCGCATCGTCGACCGTGCCGACACCACCCTTCAGGGCGCCGTCGCCTGGGTCGGGCGCAGTTGCAGCGAAGTCAGCAGTTCGCTCCAGGCCGCGGGCACGCTCAGCCCCTATTTCCGTTCGATCTGGCTCGTCTCTCACGGGAAAATGTATTGCTCGTCGGTGATTCGTTCGGACGAGGCCATCGATATGCCCATGCCGGGCGAACTGGTACCGTTGCTCACGGGCACGCGAGCCATGTTTGTGGGTAGCACTCCGTATGTCCGGGACTCGCCCGCGTTGGCGATATTCGTGCCGACCTCCGCCACCGATGGCGTGCTGGGATTTGTCGACGGCGTGTATCTCACCGAATCCCTGCATAGCGTAAAGAACAGCGATCTCGAATGGACGGCAATGACCATCGGGAAGTTATCGCTGACCTCGGAAGGATCGAAGCTCGAATCCGCCGGTTTTGCCACGCGTGGCGCGCAAGTCACCGTCGGATCGGAGCTTTTTACGACATCGCTCGCGGGTAGCCCGTCGCTGACACGTTCGCTGATCGCGAATTACGCGCCCGTCTTCCTTTCCTTCGGCGCGGTGATCGCGGTGCTGCTCGGCATCATGACGTTCCGCCATCTCAGTCCGGCGCAGTTCATGCGACGCCAGATCGCCCTTGGCATCAAGCGCAATGAGTTCAAGGTCTACTACCAGCCGGTGATGGAACTGGCCACGGGGCGTTGTGCGGGCTGCGAAGCGCTCGTGCGCTGGCATCATCCGGAAGCCGGGCTGGTTCGCCCCGACGCGTTCATCCCCATCGCGGAAGGCAACGGCCTGATCATCGAACTGACTCGCTCGCTGCTCAAGCAGATTCGCAACGACGTCTCACGAGGCGCGTTGCCACAGGGGCTGCATGTCGGCATCAATCTGGCGGAGCGACACTTGCGCGACACCACCATCGTGCATGACATCGAACGCTATTACGGGTCATTGAACGACACGTATCCCCTCGTCGCCGAGATTACCGAGCGCTACGTGATTCGCGACACGGCGGCAGCGCGCAACGTGATGTCGGAACTTCAGCGGCGCGGCATCGAGACGGCATTGGACGACTTCGGTGCCGAGAACAACTCCATCGGCTACCTGAAGCGCTACGACTTCAATTATCTGAAGATCGACAAGGAATTCCTGCCCGTCACCGAAGACGATGTGGTCACGCGCAACATTTGCGATTCGATCATCCATATGGCGAATCGCATGGGCATGACGATCGTGGCGGAGGGTGTCGAGAACGAGATGCAGGCGAATTATCTGCGCGAGCGCAATGTCACCTACGCACAGGGGTATCTGTTCGCGCGCCCGATCTCGTTCGACGAGTTCGTGCAATTCGCGATTACGCACGCTGGCACGGGCCTCACGGCAGTGAAGCCGGCGTCTGCGAGCGTCACGCCCATCGCTTCGGTCACCCAGCCCAAGGCGGGTTGAACACCGTGCGCGCGGCGCACAACGGAACGACAGAATGACAGAATGACCAAAACGCCCTGCCGGAAAACATGACCGGCCGGGCGTTTTGCCTGACGACGCTGCTATGAGGTCAGAAGACCAACTGCGGCATGTTGCTGCGTGGTGCGGGCATTGCGGCCGCCCGCGTGCTGTCCCTCATTTCGGCACGCAGCAACCACAATCGCTGTGCGACGAAACTTCTGAAGCGCATTTCACCCGCGGAGAAAGAGATTTGCATCTGATGTCGCTTGCCGTTGGGCAGTGTGCGAACCAGACGATAGTATCGAGCCCCGTCAACCGTTTCCTTGATATTCCTGACGCGCATCATTTCACCCCGTTTCTGTTGTGTCAGGTGAGTGGGCACTTCGGCAAACGTCGCATTCCCGGTCAATCCGCATCAAAACTGAACGTCAGTCCAATGCGATACCAACCGGCTTGGGGGGGCATGCGGCAAAAATCAATGTAGAGGAGAAACGTCCCCCATTCGTCCCCCAAATGGACGACCGAAGCGCGCTTCGTTGGTGCGCCGCAACACTTGCCCGCCCAGCGTAGGTTCTCGCTGGTTCGCCCGCCCTCTACAATGCGGCCACCTGCTCTGTTTGATCGAAAAAATCATTATGGTTTCCGAACCTTCTTCAACGCCGGACGTTGTTTTACGCAACGAAATGGATGATGCCCTGCAAGTGAGCGGTTCACTTTGGCTGCATCGCGGCAACTCGTCGCTTGGCGGTCATGCCCGAATTGCACTGCTCGAACAGATTGCAACGCACGGATCGATCACGGCGGCCGCGAAGGCGGCAGGCATGAGTTACAAGGCCGCGTGGGACGCCGTGGATGCCATGAACCAACTCGCCGGTGAGCCGCTGGTGGCGCGCAGCGCTGGCGGTCGTGGCGGTGGTGGCACGCTTCTTACCGCGCGCGGCGCAAAGCTCGTGGCAGCTTTCCGGGCGGTGGAAGTGGCGCAGCGGCAGTTCCTTGCGCGCGTGGCCAACGATCTGGAACATTTCGACGAGCAATGGCCCGTCATCGCGCGACTCGGACTGCAAACGAGCGCTCGCAATCAATTGCACGGCTCGATCACCGACATTCGACGCTGCGGCGTCAATGACGAAGTCACGCTCACGCTGCCGGGCGGTGAAGCGATCACCGCTTCGCTCACCCATCACAGCACGCAGACGTTGGGGCTCGCCGTCGGCGGCGACGCGTTCGCGCTCATCAAGGCGCCGTGGATCGACATTGCGCGCGGTGCGGATCTCGCAGGACTGCCAACGGCCAACCGACTGTCGGGCACGATCGACGCCATTACCGACGACGCAGGACAAGCCGAAGTCATTCTGGCGCTGCCCGGTGGCAGCCGACTCGCTGCGGTTCTGCCGCACGACACGCTGACGGCTCGCGGACTGACGGTAGGGGTGGGCGCAACGGCCGCATTCGCGGCCGTCAGTGTGATCATGGGGGTGATGGCCTGACGCTCAGGCGTCAGACCACCGAGCGCTTTACAACGCAGGCGTTTCGCAATTCGGCGCGACTTGCTGCTTCGCGTCGCGGCGATCCAGGCGCAGGCTCAGCACCGCGACGCCTACCCCCGCCAGCGGCGCAAGCGCGGCCACCCACGGCACTGCCGTCAGACCCGGGCCGTGGTCGATGACGAAGCCACCGAGCCAAGCGCCGATGGCGTTGCCCAGATTGAAAGCGGCGATGTTGAAGCTCGATGCGAGGCTTTCCCCGGCGCCCGAGGCCTTTTCCATCACCCACAGTTGCAACGGGGCGACCGTCGCGAAAGCCACTGCGCCGAGCAGAGCGATGAACACTATCGTCAGCCAGTGCGAGTGCAGGGCAAACGTCATCAATCCCAGCACAACGGAGAGCGCCAGCAAGCTGCCCAGCACGGTCGGCACCACGCGACGATCCGCGAATTTACCGCCCAGCAGGTTGCCGATCACGAGGCCCCCGCCGAAGATCAGCAGAATCGGCGAGACAGCGCCTTCAGAAAAACCGGTGACTTCGATGAGCAGCGGCGCGATGTACGTGAACACGCCGAACACCCCCACCCAGCCGAGCACCGTCGTGAGCAAGCCGAGCAGCACCGGACGACGCGCCAGCGCACGCAGATCCGCACGCCAGTCGCCCGCGTCCTTCGGTGCCGCGATCTTCGGCACGAACCAGGCGATCACGAGGAACGCGAGCGCACCAATGACCGTCACCGCCCAGAAGCTGGCGCGCCAGCCGAAGTGCTGACCCAGCCACGTACCGAACGGCACGCCGAGAATGTTGGCAACGGTCAGCCCCGTGAACATCACGGCGATCGCCGACGCACGACGCTCGCGCGGCACGAGGCCGGTCGCGACCACTGAACCGACACCGAAGAACGTGCCGTGAGCGAACGACGTCAGCACACGGGCCGCCATCAGCGCCCCGTAGCTCGGCGCGAGCGCACAGGCGGCGTTACCGATGGTGAAGATCGCCATGAGCACCAGCAGCACGGTCTTGCGCGGCCAACGAGCGGTGGCGGTCGTCATGAGCGGGGCGCCAACGACGACACCCAGCGCGTAACCGGAAATAAGCAGGCCGGCGGCCGCGATCGAGACACCGAAATCGGCGCCGACGTTGAGCAGCAGACCCATGATGACAAACTCCGTCACGCCAATGCCAAAGGCACCGGCGGTCAGGGCGTAGAGCGCAATGGGCACGGAAAACTCCTGTCTGAATGTACGAAAAGCTCACGCCATAGAGGTGACAGCCGTGAACCGATGTGCGGAATATAGACGTCCTCGCATTGATGAAATAGACTGCGCGAAGGAAAATGATTTGTGACTTGATGTCACAGCACCGCGCAAAACCAGTCGTAGCAAGGGTCTGAGGTACCTCCGATGGGTCGACAAGACGTCAATCGCTCAGGCGATATGGAAGTTTTCGCTCGTGTCGTGGAGCTTGGCGGCTTCTCTGCGGCGGCGCGCGCGTTGCACATGACACCGTCTGCGGTGAGCAAATTGGTCGCCCGGCTCGAGGCACGTCTGGGCGCGCGGCTGTTCAATCGTTCGACGCGTCGCCTGCAACTCACCCCCGAAGGCACGACCTTTCACGAGCGCGCGGTGCGCGTGCTGGCCGACATCGAAGCGGCCGAACGCGAGGCCGCGGTGGGTGCGGTGCCGCGAGGTCTGCTGCGCGTGAATTCAAGCGTGCCGATCGGCTCGCTCTACCTGCTGCCGGTCATTCCGGCATTTCTGGCGCAGTACCCTGAGATTCGTCTCGATCTGACGCTCACCGACACGGTCGTCGACCTGCTGGAGCAACGCGCGGACGTTGCCGTGCGCGCGGGACCGCTGCGTGATTCGCGGCTGGTGGCCCGCAAGCTCGGGGAGAGTCGCGTGCACGTGGTTGCGTCGCCCGACTATCTGGCGCGCAACGGCCCGCTGCGCACGCCGGCCGACCTGATCCATCACAACGTGATGGCGTTCAATTTCGACCGTCAGGTGCAAGGCTGGCCGTTTCTCGACGGCGCAGGCGGCGTGACGCACTATCCGCAGATTGGCAACATGCTCGTGAGCGACGGCGACACCATGCGCAAGCTCGCGATCGAGGGACTGGGTCTCGCCCGCCATTCGCGCTATCACGTCGATGCCGATCTGCGCGCCGGCCGGCTCGTCACCGTGCTGGAAGACTACAACCCGGGCGATCTGGAACCGGTGCACGCGGTGTATGTCGGGCAGGGCGGTCACTTGCCCGCGCGCGTGCGCGCGTTTCTCGACTTTCTTGTGACCAACGTTCACCTGCCCTGAATCTGCGGAGATTCTGACCAGCGTGCGCTGGTGGCTGGCGAGTAGTCCCGCCGATTTCAATGGTCACGACGACGGATTCCGCACACATAAACGCGCCCGGCAACATGCCCGACGGGGCGATAGACATTCGCCTGACTTCCCGGGCTGCGCGACTTAACCGGGCCCGTCACTGGCCGCGGCCAGAAGTGGCACGATCAGATCGCTGATGGGTGTAGGGATGCCGCGAGCACGCGCATATCGCTGCACCACCCCGTTTCGGCTGTCCCATTCAAGCGGGCGCCCGGCTTGCCGGTCGGCGAGGATCGACGTGCCCAAGTCGGGCGGGGAATGGGCAAATTGGTCCACAATCGTTTGCGCGACTTCGTCGCCCAGTGATGCCCCTTCCGCGCGAGCCACCTCAAGACACTCCCGCAGATAGGCGAGCGCCAGCCCGGAGATGTCGCTTCGGGAGAACATGCCCGCACGACGATTTGCCAACACCATCAAGCCTGCTACCGCGTTCTGCAGAAGCTTTCGCCAGGCGACGGACGAGAAATCCGTCGCGACATCGACCGAACACCATGTGCCCCGCAAAGCCTCGAGTACCAAGTGGGTCCCCGGCGCATCAGGCAACGTGAGTCGCGCTTTGCCACGCAGCCACACCGAGGCATCCGGTTCGCGTTGCGCGGGAAACCAGACCACCGAGGGCAACACCGGGCCCCCATGCACGTGCGGCACAACAAGCGCTTTCTGCTCAAGGCCGTTTTGCAGCACGCAGACCACCGTCTTTGCGTCGCAGAGTGCCGAAAGCAAGGGGGCCGCTGCCGCCACCTGTGTCGACTTGACCGCGACGAACACCAGATCGAATGTGTCCTTGATCTCGACGGGATTAGTCCGCACCGGCCCCGGAACTACAATGCAATCGCCATCGATACGTAGCACCAAGTGCTCATGCATCGTGCGGCCGTATATCGCCGGCGTGCGGCCGACCGCATGCAACGCAGCAGCAACGGTCGTGCCAATTGCCCCCGGGCCGAGGACGGCAACGGATGGATGCTCAGACATCGTGACGGTTCTCCTGTCGTGTTGTCATGCCAGCGATACGAGCGCGTGGCGCTCGTTAATGTGGACATCAGCCGATGATCGCCGCCCCGATGGCAATCACCGTGCACGCCAGCATTTTTCGAACGGTCAACGCATCGCCAAGGAAGAAATACCCGATCAACGCGGCGAAAAGCACGCTGGTTTCGCGCAGCGCCGATACCGCCCCCATGGGCGCCCCAGCCATGGCGTAGATGACAATTCCGTAGGCGAGAAGAGAGACCAGCCCGCCGACAAATGCCTGCGTGAATCCGGGTCGAATGGCCAGCAAACTGCCTGCGCCGCGCAGCCCGATGTACACCATTGGCATCAAGATGCCCCACAAGGCGCACATCCACACCGTGTACGCCACCGGGGCGCCGGACAGGCGTACGCCGATGCCGTCTGCCACGCTATAGGCAGCAATGAAACACCCGGTTCCCAAGGCATACGGCAGGCTGGTAACCGCAAGCCGGCGCCCGTTGAAGGCCAGAAACACGATACCGCCTGACACCAGCGCAACGCCGAGCAAGGCGTCGATTCCGATTCTCTCGCCGGCGAACGCCGATGCCGCGACGACGATCATCACGGGGGAGGAGCCTCGTGCAATCGGATAGGTCTGTCCGAGTTCTCCCGCACGATAGCTCCTGACAAGAAACAGGTTATAGCCAACGTGCAGCACCGCAGAAAGCACGGCATACCCCCAACTGGCTTCGGCTGGCGGCGTCAGAAACAGGGCGATTGTGGTGCTGGCGATCGCAACGGCCACACACATGATCGTCATCGACCAAAGCCGGTCGACCCCGCCACGCAGCAGCGCATTCCAGCTGGCATGCAGAAGCGCCGCCATCAGTACCAGGAGAACAATGTGAAAAGGCATACGCCATACTAAGCATCGCGGCCCCCTCAGTTAAGCGAAGTCTCCTCATTGCATGATGAGTTAATCCTCATGGGTCACCGATAGCCTTGCTGAGCCTTCCCGGACTCCGCCAGCAGCCAGTGGCGAAAGTTGACGATGTGGGGCTGCGACTCGACGCCCTTCGGGCAGACAAAGTAGTAAGCCACGGGAGAAGGAAACGGTACGTCAAACAGCCTGACCAACCTGCCGTCGCCAATCTCGGCTTCAACGTGTCCACTTCTCGCCAGCGCAATTCCCTGCCCCAGTAGCGCCGCTTCAATCGTCATGTTGGTGTCGGCAAATCTGACACTTTCCTTCAGAGCGGATAGGGCCACCCCGACTTGTTGAAACCAAAGCGCCCATTTCGGCACCAGATCGGAACCATCGCGCGTGAGCAGCGGGTAGCGTAATAACTCGGCCGGTTCATGCGGTACGCCGAAGCGGTTCAGAAGATCGGGACTGGCTACCGGAAAAATCTGTTCCCTGAACATGAAGTCCGAATGCAGCGCCGGGTAATTTCCAGTACCGAAACGGATTGCCACCTCCGGCTCCGTGCTCGAAAAATTGATGGCTGTGTCGGTGGTTTCGAGCGTGACCAGAATTTCCGGGTGCTGCCGGGACAGGCTCGGCAGCCGGGGAAGCAGCCATTTCAGGGCGAAGGAATAGGTCGTACTGACTCTCAGCCGGACTCGGCCTTTTTGCTCTCTCAGATCGGCAAGCGTTGCGCCCAGGCTCATGAAAAACTCGCGCACGATCGGCGCGAGGGCCGCCCCTGCCGGCGTCAGACGCAATGACTTGCCTCGCTCGAACAGTTGCAACCCCCACAGGTCTTCGAGGTGCTTAAGCTGATGACTGACCGCACTTTGGGTGATGTGCAGCTCCTCTGACGCAGAGGTGAACGTTGCATGCCGCGTCGCGACCTCAAAAGCGCGCAACGTTGCGGTAGGCGGCAGATCTCTCATGTCATCGCTTCCTCGGTGAGCATTTCAAAATTTCACACGTATGAATCGATGCTCATGATGGGGCCTCTTGCCACCGCGCTCAAGATGCCAATTAGCGATGTCCTGGCCGCCCCTACCGGCCATGGTTGCTCAAACGCTCGCACCGCTTCGCGCTCAACGAATCAGCCACACAACGCATCCCCCTCAGCCATTTCTATTGCCGATAACCGCGCTTATGACTTTCGACAAAGCTCAGGCGCGCGTCCGGTCGCGATGCGACCAGACAAAGAGCGGCCACGCAAGCGCGGCGCAAATCAAGCCACCCGCCCATACCAGCCCCCAACCGCCAATCGACAGCAGCAACGGAATCGTGAGCGGCGTGAGGAACATCGTCAGGAAGACGCCGGTGTTGCCGATGCCGAGCGCAGTACCTGCGCGGGAAGCGCCCGCGAGCGTTGCCAGTTCCGTGAACGCAACACCATGCCACGCCGACGCGACGACACCGCCCGCAATCAACAGCGCAATCATCCACGGCGTGCCATGCGCCAGCCATTCAGGGCGATGCGCGAGCGCCGCCACCAGCAGCGCCAGCAACGCGAAAACCACGCCGACGACAATCGTGCACACGCGCAAATACGCCGGGCGATTACGACGCTTGTCCGTATAACGCCCGCTCCACACGCGGGTGATCGCCGCGCCCGTCTGCACAGCGCCCAGCGTGAAGGAAATCGTCGCCACGCTCACATGCGCGAAGTCGTGCAGAAACACCGTGCCGAACGTCAATACGGCCACCTGCGGCATGGCGAGGACGGCCATGCCGAGCGCCGTGCTCAACAGGCGTGCGTCGCGCAACGGGGTATAGCTCGCCGCTGGATGGCCGCTCGTGACGCTCGCCGTGCGTGCCGCGGTACTCGCGGTTTCATGCGGTTCTTCCGGTGGCTCGAGCAGCCACAACCACGCCATGAAGGCCGCAGCCACACACGCGACGGCCAATCCCAAATACACCGCACTGAAACCGAAATGCAGCGCTGTACCCGGCAGCACCAACGCACCGATGCCGCCGCCCAGCGGCACGGCGCACTGCCGCACGCTCATCGCCAGACCACGCTCGCTGTCGTGGAACCAACGCATGACCGCGCGCCCGCTCGATCCGTTCACGCTGCCACCCAGTACACCGATGGCCAGCATTCCCGCCGCAAGCATCGGCATCGAAGGGACGTAATGCGGCGTCGGCACCCCCCATAGCGCGAGGCCGAGGAGTGCCACCGCCGTCACCAGCAACCCGACGAGCAGCACTCGCCGGTCGCCCCAGCGGTCAGTCAGCATGCCCCACGGTAATTCGGAAATGGCGATGCCCAGGCCGATCATGCCGAGCACGATGCCGAGATCGCCGGTGGCCAGCGCGTAAGCACTTCGCATCTGCACGGCGGTGGCGGGAATGCCACCCATCGCGGCCGCGAAGCTGCAGTTGGCCGCCACGCCAACGCCCAACACCTTCCAGCGATGGTTAGGTCCGAGTGCGTGGGTGACGAGGGGCGGCGCCAGCACAACAGGCGGTGCCTGTTTAGCGGCAACAGGGGCAGTACACAGACGTTCATTCATGTGTGACACGGTGCGCGGCCCGAGGGCACACGGCTCAGAGGGGAGAATTCGCGGCATCCCGTCTTGCACCAAACCACGAATCGGGACGCCATGCTCCGCATCCTACGGATAGACAATCCATCGGAAAAGCGGGAAAATTCGATGACTTATATCGTTTTTTCCGGATTAACTCCGAGTGTGGCGGCAGGCCGTACGTGCCGCCAACGCGATGCCCACCCGAGAGCCGCCATGAACGCCCGCGCCTTCGATCTCACCCAGTTGCGTACCTTTATCGCCATCCACGACGCCGGCAGTATTTCGTCCGCGGCGGAGCAGATCTTTCTGTCGCAATCGACCGTGAGCGAACAGCTTAAGAAGCTCGAAGAGCGCGCCGGACAGCCGCTGCTCGTGCGTTCGCGAAAAGGTATGCGCCCGACCCCGGCCGGCACGCGATTGCTCGCCTATGCGCGGCAGATCGCGGCGCTGTCGGAGGCCGCGTTCGAAGATCTGCAAGGCGTGCTGCTCGACGGCGAATTGCGCATCGCCATCACGGATTACTACCGTCCGCACGATGTGGGTCGCGTGCTCAAGCGATTCACCAGCCTGTATCCGCGCCTGCGTTTGCATGTGAGCGCGATGCAAAGCGCGCAGATCGAACGCACCGCGCTGACCGGCGAACACTTCGACGTGGGGCTGGCATTGCGGCTGATGAATGAGGATGTCGGCCGAGGCGCCAAAGCGCTGGGCTATCGAACGCCGGGCACGCTGGTGCGCCGCGAGCGTCTCGTGTGGGCGATGTCGTCGACGCTGGCCGAGCCCATCGGTGAACCACTGCCGTTGGTGACGCTGCCACCATCGTGCGCGCTGCAAACCCTCGTGCTCGGTGTGCTCGAGCGTCACAAAGTGCCGTATCGCGTTTCCCATTCAGCCGCGGGCGTGGCCGGCATGCAATTGGCACTCGGTGCGGGGTTGGGCATCTCGTGCCTGAACGAGTCGGCGCTTACGTCCGATCTCATCGTGTGCCCGCCGTCACTGGGTCTGCCGCCGCTGCCGCGTGCGGAATTCCATCTGCTGCCAGGACGCGCCGACGAGACCGACCTGATCCGGCACGCGCGCAATGCGCTGCTGCGGCTCTTCGCGTGATACCTTTGCCCCCTGATCCCGAATTTGTCCGCTCATTGCGGTTGCCGTCATGCCGGAAGCCACCCCGATTCGTCTGAATTTCAACACCCGCCGCGCACTGCTGTTCGCGCTGACGGCCGAGCGTCTGTCGGCGTTCTACGAGCATGGCCAATGGATGACGGACAAGCAGGGCGCCACACTCGCGCAGATGTGGCTCTCGCGCTCGAAGCTGCAATTGCCGCTGGACGAGCGACGTCTGCTCTCCACACTGAGCGACGATTTCGCGCGCGAGCTGGCCGGCACACTCTCTCGCGAGGCCGGCCTTTTTACCGCGCATGAAATGACGGAATCGCTCGACGCGGACTATGCGTACGCGTCGGCCGTGGCGCAGGATCTGCTGGAAGACTGCACGCGACGCCTCCTCGAGGCGGGCGTTACAGAGTAACCAGAGTCGTCGGAGCAATCGGCGTCACGCGCGGCGAAGACGGTTGCCGCGCCACGGTGACGATGCGTCGCCGTCAGGCGACGGTACTGCGCTCCTGCACCAGCACCCAGGGCGCCACGACAACCGCCCACAGCTCAGGCGTGCGCGCGGCAAAGTCGGTGGCATGCTCGATTTGCATGCGTTGCACCATACCCGACGAGAGCCATTGCGACACCGTGTCCTTATCGTCGTTGGCGACTGCCTCGGCGACCGACACGAGGTCGACACCGGGGCCAACGTAGAGCAGCACGCCGCGCGCAAAAAACGATTCCAGATCCTTCCAGTCGATCTTGGCGGTTTCACTGAGCAGACGCAGATAGACTTCACTCGCCCCGGATGCGGCGTTTTGAAGGGTTTGATCTGATTTGGCGGGCTTTGGCGAATCCATGACAGCGGGGCTCCGGGCAGCGCGGGCCGGAGAACGGCCGCGTGCGGAAAAGCGTAAATGACGAAAACCCGCATTGTAATGCGCCCCGGCGTGCGTGACGGTGGTAGCATCGGAACCCCACGTATGACGTTGGTGTCGCAGTGACAGGGCACCGCCGCTGCGTGGTGGCTAACGTTTTACCGAGGAACCGCATGTCCAAACAAAAAACCGATCCCAAGCTGGAACAAGCCCTGACGCGCGGCGATCTCGCCATGCGCCAGATCAACTCTGCCCGTGCAACGGCGTTGTTGCGCGCGCTTGGCGAGATGATCGTGGCAGCGTCGGCGACGATCGGCGTCGAAGCGGTAGTAGACGTGCCGAACGGCGACAAAGTCTACGATCCGGAAGACGGCGTGTGGCCGCAGGCACTTGTACTGTCGTTCGACGGCCCCATCGACGAAGCCGAAGAAGAAGAGCTGCGCACCGTACAGTTGATCGCCGACAAGCACCCGGAGACATTCCAGGTGGTGTGGCATCGTGCCGATGGCAAGATGGGGCGCCATGAAGCACGTCCGCTCGCGATGGTCGCCTTCCTGACCGACGTCGAAGTGCCGTGGCTCGACGACGACGCCTGATGCCGCATTGAACTGACGGCACGAGAGGCGGCGTCATCGCCCATCGCCGCCCCTCGCGGCAAGTGTCGGCCCACCGCCGCCCGAGGCTCACGCCCGGGCGGCGGTTTCGTTTGATCACTCGGCTGTTGCCCTCGTCAAATCGGGGGCCGGCCGATGCCAGACCGCAATCAAAAGTCCTGCGGCAATCAAGCCCGCGCCGAGCAGCCCGGCAACGCT
>JARLJF010000161.1 GCA_031291335.1 Pandoraea sp.
CCGGGCAAGTACGTGCCGCTGAAGGAAACGATTCGTGGCTTCAAGATGATCGTTGAAGGCGAGTGCGACCACCTGCCGGAACAAGCGTTCTACATGGTCGGCACGATCGACGAAGCCTTCGAAAAGGCCAAGAAGATCCAGTAAAGGTCGGGTGTAACGAAGCGGGCGCCGCTCGCGCTGAAATACTGCCTGCGGGGTAGCATTTCGCGAAAACGGCGCCTCTTACTACACTCAATCCAGCCTTGCATGGGACCCGAGTAAGCGCCAAAGCGCTAACTCGAGTCGCCACAGGAGTCGATATGGCAACCATTAAAGTAGACGTCGTCAGCGCGGAAGAGCAGATCTTCTCGGGCCAGGCGAAGTTCGTCGCGCTGCCGGGCGAAGCAGGTGAACTCGGCATTCTGCCGGGCCACACGCCGCTCATCACCCGGATTCGTCCGGGTGCGGTGCGCATCGAAGCTGAAAACGGCGAAGAAGAGTTTGTGTTCGTCGCCGGCGGTATCCTCGAAATCCAGCCTGGCGCGGTGACGGTTCTCGCCGACACGGCGATCCGCGGCAAGGATCTCGACGAAGCCAAGGCCGAAGATGCACGCAAGCGCGCAGAAGAAGCGCTGCAGAACACGGGTTCGAACCTCGAATACGCCACCGCGCAAGCGGAACTGGCGTACGCGACGGCTCAGCTCGCTGCGATCCAGCGTCTGCGCAAGCTGCGCGGCCAGAACTAAGCATCACGTATCAGAGAGAAAGCAGCCCTTGTGGCTGCTTTTTTTTGACCTTAACTTGACGTTTACGGAAAGGTCAGCAAAATTGTGTATTCG
Source organism: Pandoraea sp. (assembly GCA_031291335.1). Lineage (GTDB taxonomy): Bacteria > Pseudomonadota > Gammaproteobacteria > Burkholderiales > Burkholderiaceae > Pandoraea. The sequence goes on from JARLJF010000161.1 coordinate 819, forward strand.
TATCGAACGATCAGCAGTTGAAGCGAGCCCTTTAGCCGTCGATGCGCTGCGGGTAAGACTTGATGCCGTACGGACACACGCCGGTGGCACAATCGATTTCAATTTCATTTCAATAGACTGGGCGAGCTTCCGCTCACGGAGACAACACCATGGCAACCCACATGTCAGGCGAAGGCGCACTCATCGAACCCAAAGACAATCTGTCGTATGTTCGCGGGTCGACCGAGATCCCGTTGAGTGAAGCCCCGGTAGGCCAGTTTTTGCGCGACACTGCGGCGCGTTTCCCTGAGCGCCCAGCCGTGGTGTTTCGTGAGCAGGGAATCAGCTGGACATGGAAGGAGTTCGCCGAGGAAATCGATGTGCTGGCGTCTGGGCTCCTCGCACTCGGCATCGTGAAGGGCGACCGCGTCGGCATCTGGTCGCCGAACCGGGTGGAATGGCTGCTTACACAGTTCGCGACGGCACGCATTGGCGCCGTGCTCGTCAATATCAACCCGGCTTACCGGCTCGCCGAACTCGAGTACGCGTTGAACAAGGTGGGCTGCAAGGCGATCATTGCCGCAGAGCGTTTCAAGACGTCGATGTACTTGGAGATGCTGCAGGAGCTCGCGCCGGAGTTGGCGACCCAGGCGCCGGGCGAACTGCACGCCGCGCGCCTGCCCGATCTGCGCTACGTGATCCGTATGTGCGACACGGAAACGCTCGGCATGCTGACCTTCTCCGACGTGATCGAGCAGGGCCGCGCAACACTCGACGTCGCCAGGCTCGACGCCATCGGCGCGACGCTTTCCTCCCACGACCCGATCAACATTCAGTTCACCAGCGGCACGACCGGCAATCCGAAAGGCGCGACGCTGACCCACAGGAACGTTGTCAACAACGCGCGCTATATCGCAATGGCGATGCGCCTGACGGAGCTGGACGGCCTGTGCATTCCCGTCCCGCTTTATCACTGCTTCGGCATGGTGCTAGCGGTATTGGCCTGCGTATCGGTCGGCGCGAATATGGTGTTCCCCGGTGAGGGCTTCGATCCAGCCGCTACGCTCGCAGCCGTCGCCGAAGAGCAGTGCACCGCACTGCACGGGGTGCCGACCATGTTCATCGCCGAGCTCGATCATCCGAGCTTCGCCACTTATGACTTCTCGCGCCTGCGGACCGGAATCATGGCTGGTTCGCCGTGCCCGATCGAGACGATGAAGAAGGTCGTCTCGAAGATGCATCTGAACGAGATCACGATCGCGTACGGCATGACCGAGACCAGCCCGGTGTCCTTCCAGAGTTCGACCACCGATCCGCTCGACAAACGCACCACGACGGTCGGCCGTATCCAGCCGCACCTGGAGGTGAAGATCGTCGACCCGCTCGGCGCGATCGTGCCGGTCGGCGAGACGGGCGAACTATGCACCAAGGGCTATTCGGTGATGCAGGGCTATTGGGGGGACGAAGCGAAGACGCGGGAAAGCATTGTCGATGGCTGGATGCATACCGGCGATCTGGCGACGATCGATGCCGAAGGCTACTGCAACATCGTCGGCCGTCTGAAGGACATGCTGATTCGCGGCGGCGAAAACATCTATCCGCGCGAAATCGAAGAGTTTTTGTTCCGCCACCCGAAAATCCAGAGCGTGCAGGTTTTCGGCGTGCCCGACGCTAAGTACGGCGAGGAAGTGTGTGCGTGGATCGTATTGCGCTTAGGAGAGCAGGCCACAGCGGAGGAAATCCAGCAGTTCTGCCAGGGCCAGATCGCGCACTACAAGGTGCCGAAGTACATCCGCTTCGTCGACGAATTGCCGATGACGGTGACCGGCAAGGTGCAGAAGTTCGTCATGCGAGAACGGATGATCAGCGAATTGAAGATCCAGGCAGACAAGACAGCCTGATGGCCAATCGGGTTCGGCGGCGCGCGCCACATTGCCCGGGGCCGGCCGGGCATTTTGGAAAAAACATTTGCAAACAAATAAAACCTGGGGCCGTAAAAAAAACCCCCCGGATCGCCCCAAAAATTTAAAATACTAAAAATAAAACA
>JARLJF010000162.1 GCA_031291335.1 Pandoraea sp.
AGTGACGCAGGGCGCCGTTGCTCAGCAGGTTCGCGGGTTGGAGTCCGAACTGGGCATGAAGCTCTTTGAGCGGCACCCGCGCGCGTTGTCGCTGACCGAAAACGGGCGACGTTATGCTGGCGGCGTGCGACGTGCGTTCGAGATGCTGACAGAGGCGACGCAGGCGTTGCGCCCGGAACCATTGCGTTTGACCATCAGCGTGACGCCGACGTTGGCGTCCAAGTGGCTGATCCCGCGGCTGCCCGCGTTCCTCGAGACGCATCCGGACATTGATCTGCGCATTCTCGCCACGGACCGGCTTTCGCATTTCCAGGCAGACGCCGTCGATCTCGCCGTGCGCTACGGCCGGCCACCGTTCGGCGGCGGCCTGATCGTCGAGCCGCTCTTCGAAGAGGTGCAGGTCGCGGTGGCGTCGCCGCAGACGATTGCCGCGATTGGCCATCCTGGCAAGTCGGGCAACTTGCGCGGTCATGCCTTGCTGCACGACGCACACAACGCCTGGCCGCAGTTCCTTGAACACGCGATGCCACGAGCTTCGCTGTCCGTCGCGAAGAACGTTCGCTTCAATCAGACGGCGCTCGCCATCGACGCGGCCGTCTCAGGGCAGGGGCTGGCGCTCGCCCACACCGACTTCATTGCGGCTGACGTCGCGGCGGGCCGTCTCGTCCGACTCTTCGATACCGAACTTCGGACGGGCGCCGGCTTTTACATCGTGTATCCGCGCAGGACGCGTCATGCCGAACAGATTGGCGACGTGCGCGAATGGCTGCTGCGAGAAGCAATAAACACGAGGTAGCATTGCGTTTTGTGCAATGCACCGGATGTCGTCATGTCATACCCCGATCTGAATCTGCTTCACGCGCTCGATGTTCTATTGGAGGAGGGCAGTGTTGTCGGCGCTGCGCGACGGATGCATCTGAGTCCGCCTGCGATGAGCCGCACGCTTGGCCGGATACGCGAGACGCTTGGCGATCCAGTCTTCGTACAGGCGGGACGAAAGCTGGTGCCGACGCCCCGCGCGCTGGCCATGCGCGAGCAGGTGCGGCTCGTGGTCGAGCAGGCCACGCAGGTGCTGACGCCGGGCGATGGTGTCGATCTCAGGACACTGGAACGACGCTTTAACGTGCGCGCCAACGATATCTTCGTCGGATTGCATTCGGGGCGTCTGCTGGAAGCGATGGCCGCCGAGATGCCGCGCGGCATGCTTCGATTCGCCCCCGAAGAAGACGATATCGACGACGAGGCCCTGCGCAGTGGACGCATCGATCTGTTCATCAGCGCATCTCGGCAGCTAGGCCCGGAAATCCGCGTGCAGTCGCTCTTCACCACGAGCTTCGTCGGCATCGCGCGTCACGATCACCCGATTTTCGACGAAGACGTGACGCCCGAGCGGATCACGCAGTGGGGGCACATCGGCATCTCCCGGCGAGGGAAGTTTGCCGGGCCGATCGATGGGGCGCTGGAGGATCTGGGACTGCGCCGCCATGTGGCGCTCGTCGTTCCCACGCCGTTCACGGCACTCTTTGCGTTGCAGAACAGCGATCTGCTGCTGGCGCTGCCGTCGCATCTTGCCCAGAGCGCGCTGGATGCCGGAATGCATTTGCGCCAGTTCGACCTGACTGTGCCGCTGGAGACGGTTGTCCTGACACAAGCCTGGCATCCCCGATTCCATGCCGATCCGGCGCACCAATGGCTGCGCCGGACAATCCGGGCGATTTGCGAGAAGCACTGACGATAGCGGCCAGCCGGGAAGATCGGTGCGTTGGACGCAATCGTCAATTCCAATCAAGTCACTTTTCGCAACGAATGGGCTGACCCTACAGTGATAAGCATCGTCACTGCATTCAAGGGTCATCGTGTCATCGACACCTTCTACGGCAAGCGCGTCAGACGCGCGTAGCGCTTCGCCGCGCCCATGGCTGCTCGCCGGGCTATCGCGGCTGGATTTTACGTCGCCGCGTGCCACCTACGTATTGCGCTCGATTGTGGCGGCGTGGCTAGCACTGTGTGCGGCGTATGCATTGCAACTGGAGATGCCGTATTCGGCGGCGACGACGGTGTTGCTCGTCATCCATCCGGTTCAGGGCGCAGTCATCGGCAAGGGCGCGTGGCGCGTGCTCGGCACGCTCGCGGGAATGGTCGCCTCCGTGCTGTTGATGTCGGCGTTCGGTCAGATGCCGTGGCTGTTTCTGCTGGGGTTCGCCGTTTGGCTTGGGCTGTGCGTCGCCGGCATGACGATGCTGCGGCACTTCCGTGCGTCGGGTGTCGTCGTCGCGGGATACACCGTCGGGCTCGCCACCTTCGGTGCGCTTCAACACCCGCAACTCACGTTCGAACACGTCGTCGGGCGAGGCTCGACCGTCATGGTCGGGGTGATTTGCCTGTCGCTGGTGTCGGCGCTTTTCAGCGCGCGGGGCGTGCGGGGAAAGCTGGAGGGACTGCTCACACGGCTGGCTTCCCGCACTGCGCAGACGCTGGCAACAGCGTATGAATCGGCCGATGCAACGGCCACTGAAGCCGCTTCCACACGACGCCAACTGATCGCCGAGATATATGGCATCGACGATCTGCTCGCCTTGGGCAAGGCGGAATCGGTGGATCTTGCCCATCGCGCTCACGCGGTGCGGCACGCCATGGCGTCGCTCTTCGCGGTATTGGCGGGCGGCTTGCCAACAGCAGTGGCGGGCCCGTGGGACGCCCGCGAATCATCCTTGGCGACACTGCAACCGAGGCTCGCGCACGCCTGGCGCGACACGTCGAACGCTCTCTCTCAAGGCGCGCAGGGGCTGGCGAATGCTGCCCGCATCATGCGCGAGGCGCGTGCGCAACTCATCGCAACGCTCGACACCCGCCCGGCCTTGCCACCCGAAACGCTCATCGCCATCGACCGGCTGATCGAGCAGATCGACGATTATCTGGCGGCGCTGGACGGCCTCGCGTCATTGCACCGTCCGAGACCAGTGAACGCGCCGACGCCTCTCCGCTTTCACCGCGATCCGCGCGCGGCGTGGCAGAACGGCCTGCGTGCCACGCTGACGCTGTTTGCCGCCGGGGCGGTGTGGATCGTCACCGGGTGGCCGCACGGTGACATGATGCTGCTAATCGTCTCGCCGTACTGTGCACTGCTTGCGGCGGCGCCGAACCCTGCCGCCGGTGCGTGGCAGTTCGTCAAGGGAACACTGTTCGCTGTGCCGATGGCGTTCGTGTGTGCCTTCGGCGTTCTGCCGCACATCGAGGGACTGCCGCTGTTGCTCCTCGTGCTGGCGCTGTTCTGGTTGCCGGGCATTGTCGCCACGACGATGCCACAGCACGGACTCGCGGCGCTGGCCTATCTCGTGGGCTTCAACACGCTGACGGCGGCGGACAACCCGATGCACTACAACCTGGGCCTGTTCCTCAACTGGTCGCTCGCGTGGGTGGTCGGCGCGGCGTTTGCGTGGATGGGCTTCCGCCTGTTCCTGCCGCGTCAGTTGCCGCGCGACATTGCGCGTCTGCGTCTGCACATCCGCGAGGCGTCGTTGCGTGTGCTGCGTGCGCGAGTGTCGACCGCATCCGTCGACCGGCTGACGGACACCGCACGCGGCTGGCAATGGCGTCAGCAGCACCGCATTGCGCATCTTGGCGCGCTGCGCAAGACGCAACCCGACGCGATGCATGCCGACATCGCCGACGCGCTCGCCAGCCTGCACCTTGGCCGCGACGTGTGGCGGTTACGGATATGGATGTGTCGCGAGGGCGTTCGTCCTTCGCTGGCAGCCGCCCACACGATCGTCGCGACGGCGCTCGATCGCGTAGCGCGTCGCCTGCATACACGGCGTCCCGCGCCGACGTTGGCCGCCCGGCATGCGCGGCGTGCGGCGCGGCGTCTGACGCGTTTGCAAACGACGAGCGCGCCTCGTCATGCTGACGACGGCCTGCATCTGCCGCGTCTCGTGGCAGCGCTCACCGACATTGCCGATCTGATTGACGGCCATGCCGTCTACTTTGCTCAACCTTTGCCCCATCGTTCTCATGCTCAGTGAAGTGGCTGTGGCGGGCATCTATCTGCCGCCGTTTTTCGTCTACGCCTGCATCGCCATGCCGGTATTCCTTGGTCTGCGTTTCGCGCTGGCGCGCACGGGCGTGCTGCGTCGCGTGTGGCATCCGGCGCTGTTTGAGTTCGCCATCTCCCTTTGTCTGGTTTCCGTATTGATGCTTTATGTCTAATCGAATGATGTGGTTTCGCCCGGTCGCGAGAGCGGTGGGCACGTTGTTGGCCGTTGCCCTTGCGGTGGCGTTGGTGGTCGCACTCTGGCGGGCCTATGTTCTCGCGCCCTGGACGCGCGACGGGCGAGTCAGTGCCGAGGTCGTGCACATTGCGCCCGAGGTTTCCGGCACGGTGCTCGACGTGGCCGTCTCCGACAATCAGTTGGTCAAGCGCGGCGACCTGTTGTATCGCATCGATCCCGAGCGCTTCCGCTTTGCCGTAGCGCAGGCCGAGGCGCAACTGAGTGCGGCGAGTGCCGTGTCGCAGCAGAAGATGCAGGACGCGAAGCGGCGGCGTGGCATGGACGACCTCGTGCCTGGCGAGGATATTCAGCGGGCCAATCAAGCGGTGGCGATCGCGCAGGCGGAGCAACGCCGGGCGCAGGTCGCACTGGACGTGGCGCGACTCGATCTGGCGCGTACCGAGTTGCGGGCGCCGGCCGATGGCTACATCACGCATTTGCGCTTGCGTCCCGGCGATTACGCCGTGGCGGGGCGCGGCAACGTCGCGTTGGTCGATGCTCATAGTTTCTGGGTGACGGGCTATTTCGAAGAGACCAAGCTGCACGGCATCCACACGGGAGCGCCGGCGCGCATCCGGCTCATGGGGTTTGACGCGCCGATCGACGGGCATGTGGCGAGCCTCGGCCGAGGCATCACGGACGTCAACGAACATGCCGATGCACAAGGATTGCCGAGCGTCGAGCCGAGCTTCAGTTGGGTGCGACTGGCGCAGCGCATTCCGGTGCGCATCGCCATCGATCGCGTGCCGCCGGGTGTCATGCTCGCGGCGGGAATGACGTGCAGTGTCGATGTCGGTAGCACGACGGCGGGGGAGGTGCCGAAGGGGCGTCTTGCCAGCTTGCTCACGCGGTGGATGTGACGTCATGGCCCTCGTATCGATGGCTTCGCAAAAAGACGCGCGTCAGGGGCGTGTGCGCTCCGTACCGTTCAACGCCGCTCGCAGGTTCAGAGCGATTGGCGCGGTGTGCGTGGTGTTCATGACTTCGGCCTGCACTACCCTTGGCCCTGACTATCACGCGGCCCGGCCCGACGTTCCCGCACGGTGGCATGACGCGCATGACGAGCATCGCGCGTTCGACACTCGTAGCGAGGGCGACGGGGTGCGTCTGCGCGATTGGTGGCATTCGTTCGGCGATCCCGTGCTTGATCGGCTTGTTGGCACCGCACTGGCGAACAACCCGGATCTCGCCATCGCACAAGCCCGGCTGGTGCAAGCGCGAGCCGAGCGCGCACGCGTGGCGGCCGATCTCGGGCCGACGATTTCGGCGGGCGGGACGGCACAGGCGTTGCGCTCCAGCAAGCGACTCGACTGGCCGCCGGGCATTGGCCAGTCGCGCACATGGCAGTTGGGCTTCGACGCCAGTTGGGAACTTGACGTCTTCGGTGGCACACGTCGCGCAGTGGAATCGGCCGATGCCGACGTCGAGGCGATCGCGTTCGATGGGGAAGCGGTGCGTGTGAGCTTGCTGGCTGAGTTGGCTGCCGATTACGCGTCGTTGCGCACGGCGCAGGCACGGCAAGTCATTGCGCAGGAGAACATCCGCACGCTGTATGAGGGCGAGCGGTTGGCCGAGCGGGCGTTTGCGCAGGGGCTGGGAACCTCTGCCGAAGTCGCGCAAGCCCGGGCCGAACGCGAGTTGGCGCAAGCGCAGCCGCCCCGCTTGCAAGCGGAGGTCGAGCGTCTCGGTCATGCCATTGGCGTGCTTACCGGCGATTTCCCGTCGGCGTGGCGTGAGGTGCTGGCTGCGCCCTCGGGCGCGCTGCCGGTGACACCGGCGCTGCCGCTGTCGCTGCCGTCCGAGGTGATGCGTCAACGGCCAGACGTGCGGGCGGCCGAGCGGCGGCTGGCGTCGGCGACGGCGCAGATTGGCGTCGCCGAGGCGGCGCGTTTTCCGCACTTCAGCATTCCTTTGAGTTTTGGCACCACGGCCAGCCTGATTCACGACTTGTTCTCCGGGGCGAGTCTGGCGTGGTCGGCCGCGTTGGTCGGTAGCCAGACCTTGTACGACGGGGGGCGTGCACGAGCAGGCGTCACGGCCGCGCAGGCAGCCACGGAGGCTGCGCGCCTTGCTTATGAGCGCGACGTGCGGCTGGCGTTGCGCGACGTGGAGGACGCGTTGACCGGACTTCACAGTGAGCGCGAACAGCAGGGGGCATTGCGCGCGGCCGTCGACGATAGCCAGTTGGCCCTGGTGCGGACGACGCGTCTGTATCAACGCGGCCTGAGCGGGTATCTGCCGGTGCTGGTGGCGCAGCGTGCCGCCAATCGCGCACGCGATGCACTGGCGGCCAGCCAGGGCGCCGAGGTACTGAGTGCGATTGCGTTGTACAAGGCGCTCGGCGCTGGCTGGCAGAGCGGACCGTCGCCAGATTCGTCGCACGCACTCGCGGCGGGTGACGGACGAGACGGTTGACGTGTCATGCGCCGTCCTGTTTTTCCTTTCGTTTTCTTCAAACACATTCAGGAGCTAACACCATGCCACTCGATCCCAACGGGTTCTCGATCCACGATATCCGCGAACTGCCGTTCGTCGTCTTCAACCAGGAGGCAGCCGAACCCGGCTATGCCCGCGACTGGGAGGCGGAGATGGTCGCGCTCATGAACCACGGGCAGCCGTTCGTGGTGGTCTACGACCAGCTCACGCGCGACGAAACGCACGAAGACCGCAAGCAGCGAGCCATCTGGCTCAAGCACAACAAGACGGCACTCGCGGCGGTCTGCAAAGCCCTGGTGAGCATCGAGCCGGGTGAAGCGCGGCGTGCCGAAGTGCGGGCGATGGGCGAGGCGGCGGTGAAGGCGTTCGGCATTCCCCACGAAGCCGTGGCCACCCGCGAAGAGGCGATGGCCCTCGCTCAGCGGTTGACGAAGGCGGGCTGAGCGGGGCCAACGAGGTGTGACGCGCCGACGATGGGCGATGCCGTTTGCCTACGGGCGCGAGCGCTGAACGAAGCCGTGCCGCCTGGCGGCGAACGCCACACCGAACGCCGCCAGCGCAAGGATCACGAGGACGTGGGGTAGCGCGGCGGCTCCCCATGCGGACAATATGGCGCCGCCAAGGATGCCGCTGCCCGCGAACGACAGATTGAACACCGTCACGAGCATCGATTGTGCGACGTTCTCGTGTTTGCCTGCCGCGTTGCCCAGCGCCGTTTGCAGGATCGTCGGGGCGCCACTGAAGCTCAGTCCCCACAACACCGTGCCAGCGATGAGTACCGGCCACGATGTCGGCCATGCCCCGAAGGCGACGATCACGACGGTGAACCCGCCAAGGCCGAGCAGGGCGAGCCTGCGCAGCCAGCGATCCACCCACAAGCCGATGCCCCAAAGTCCCACGAGCGTGCAGACACCGAACGTCGACAGGACGGTGGCGAGCCGGTCGCCCATTCCCCCTGACGCAAGAAACGGCGCGATGTAGGTGTAGAGCGTGTAGTGCGCAACGACCCACAGCATCACCACGGCGAGCACGGGGCGCACCCCCGGCAGACGCAACACGTCGATCACCGACGCTCGTGCCCCCGATGCACTGTCGGCCTCGCTCGTGGTCGACACGTCGGGCACGATCAGCAGCATCCAGCCGACGAGAACCAGCGCGAAGGCCGACAGGCCGCCGAACACCCAGCGCCAGCCGATCAGATGCCCGAGTGTGGTGGCCGCAGGCACGCCGATGGCAAGCGCGAGGGGAATGCCGAGCATGGCGAAAGCCAGCGCGCGGCCTTGCCGCGACGGGCTGACAAGGCGACGCGCATAGGTTGCTATCTCACTCCACGCGAGACCCGTTGCCAGACCGACGACAAAGCGCGCGGCCAGCGTCAGCGTGAAATCGGCCGAGATGGCGGTGACGGCGTTGCAGACGGCGAAGCCGAGCAAGGCGATCACCAGTACCGTGCGGCGCGACCAGCGATGCAGAAGGGCCGTGAGGGGCACCGCTCCCAGACCGGCACCGAGGGCGCAGAGCGTGACCATCTGGCCCGCCCACGATTCGGAGATGTCGAAGCCGTCGGCTAGTTGCGGCAGCAGACCGGCGGGCACGGTCTCGTTCGCGGCGGCAACGAAGGTGGCGAGCATTAGCGCCGTCATCGATGCCCACGGCGTTGCGTCGGCTGGATTGGCGGGTGTCGCGTGCGATGGCGTCGGCGAGGCGTTCGAGGACGTTGGGGAGGCAGACATGGCGGTTCGTTCAAACAGGGAGTGTCCCCGGAGGGGCGATGTGACGTAGTCTGCCAATGCGCGTTATATTTGATAATTCGCGGGAAATTTGAATAACTTTCAAATCCAAATAGAAGATGGCGACGGACAAACTGGGTGATATGCGTCTTTTTACGAGTGCCGCGACGCTCGGCAGCTTGTCGGCCGCCGGGCGCAAGCTGGGGCTGTCGCCCGCCGCGGCCAGTGCGCGTCTGGCCAAGCTCGAGGCGTCGTTGCAGACGCGTCTGTTCGTGCGCACCACGCGTCAGTTGCGTCTCACGGACGAGGGGCGCGTCTATCTCTCGCACTGTCTCGTTGCCTTGCAGGCCATTGACGATGGTGAGGCGGCGTTACAGGCAGGATGCGCGGCAATTCGCGGCAAGATCCGGTTATCCGCATCGACCGACTTCGGATTGCACAAACTCTCGCCATGGCTTGATGAGTTCACCGAGCGTTATCCGGAGGTGCGCTTGTCACTGACGCTAACCGATTCCATCTCCAATCTTGTGCAGGACGATGTCGATCTCGCGATTCGTTTCAGCGAGCCGGATGACGGCACGCTCGTGGCGCGGCGTCTTGCACCGATGTGCCGCGTGTTGTGTGCGTCGCCGGACTATCTGGTCCGTCACGGTGAGCCGGCCACGCCGGACGCGCTGTCGGCACATCAGTTCATTGTGCTGGTGACGTCGTCGGGCCCGCTCAACGAGTTTCACTTCCGCAAGGCAGAGGGGGACTGGCAATTCACGGTGCCGATGGCGCAGGCGTGGGAGACGAACGACGGGACGCTCGCGCGCCGTTGGGCGCTCGACGGTCGGGGGATTGTGCGCAAAACGCTGTGGGATGCAGCCGACGATGTGCGGGCAGGACGGCTGAAGATTCTGCTCTCGGATTACATCGCCAAAGAACCGGGGGTGTATGCGGTGCGGCATCGCACGCGTTACATGGTGCCGCGCGTGCGCGCGTTGCTTGATTTCCTGATCGATCGGTTCGCTCAGGAGTCCGCCGTGTGGCCGGACATTGGTACTTGCCGCGTGTGACTTCGTGTCATCATACGGCATGGCCCAGATCCCGCTCTTCCCGCTCGGCAACGCCCTGTTTCCCGCCGGGGTATTGCATCTGCGCATCTTCGAGGTGCGCTATCTCGACATGATCAAGCGATGTCTCGCCGACAACACGGAATTCGGTGTCGTCGTCTTGCGCCAGGGCAGCGAAGTGCGTCTGCCCGAGAGCGTGGAGGAGCCCGCGATGATCGGCACCATGGCGCGCATCGACGACTGGCGCGCGACCATGCCTTCGCTGCTCGAACTCGTGTGCCGTGGCACGACCAAGTTCCGTCTCTCGTCCGTCGAGTTGGGGAAATACGGTCTGTGGACGGGCGAAGCGGAGATGCTGTCGGATGACGTCAACGTCGCCATTCCCGACACGCTTCAGATCAGTGCCGATACGCTGGGCAAGCTGATCGCCGGGTTGCAGCGCGATCCGGCGCGCGCGGCGAAATTGCCGTTGGCGCCGCCGTATCGGCTCGACGAGTGCGGCTGGGTCGCGGATCGCTGGGCCGAGTTGCTGCCGCTGCCCGCGCACGAGAAGGAAACGCTGTTGGGCATGGCGGACCCGGTAGCGCGTCTGGCACGCATTCAGGCGTTCCTGACCGATCACGGCGTGTTGTCCTGAGCGCATGACGGGCCGGGGCGAACGGGGACGTTTCGTCAATGCCGGTCAGACAGACCTCAGACAGGCGATAATGCGGCCTGCAATGTCTTTCCCTGCCGACGTATCGCGTTCTGTCGCAGCCTGCGACATCGGGTACGGGGGCACCGCTACAAACATCCATGACAGTCCAGATCAACGAAGAACTCAAGGCGTACATCGATCCGCTGACGCCTGATGAATATGCTGCGCTCGAACAGAGCCTGCTTGCCGAAGGTTGCCGTGACGCGCTCGTCCTGTGGGGCGATGTGCTGGTCGACGGCCACAACCGCTACGCGATTTGCCGCAAGCACGATATCGAATTCCGCACCGTCCAGAACCCGTCGTTCAAATCGATGGACGACGTGCATCTGTGGATGATCGACAACCACCTGGGTCGACGCAGCGTGTCCGATTATCAGCGCGGCGTGCTGGCGTTGCGCAAGAAGACGATTCTCGAGACCCGCACCGGCGCGGATACGCCCGCATCGGCGGAAGCGCCACAGGCCGCGACGGCGAGCGAAAGCGCTGAGCAGGACGGCGGCAAGACGTCGATTCCGGCGCACACGATGGCGCTCACGCGCGCGGCGCTGGCACGGGCGGCACGTCTGTCGAGCAATACGTTGGGGCAGATCGAGCAGATCCACAATGCGGCGGCGCCGGAATTGGTGGACGCGGTCAAGCGCGGTGAGGTGTCGATCAATGCGGCGGCGGCGGTATCGACCTTGCCGGCGGCGGCGCAGGTGGCAGCGGTGGTCGCGGGCAAGCAGGAGTTGCGCGAGCTGGCACGCCAGGTGCGCGAGGCGCGTCCGGTCAAGCCGCGCAAGAAGAATGAAGAGATCGCCGAAGACGACGATGACGGTACCCCGCCGTGGGATACGACTGCCGATCCGTCTGACGAACTGACGCGTCTGTCGAAAGAACTCAAGGCCATGACCGTCGAGCGCGACACGCTCAAGAAGAAAGTGGCCCATCTGACGATCGCGCTCGCGGAGGCGCGGGCGGGTAAGTGATCATGCGAACTTCCGGACCTCAGGCACGCCATCAGGCCATCCGCGACACGCTCCGACACGAGATTTTGAGCGGCGTGCTCCCGGGTGGATATCAACTGCGTCAGGAAGCGCTGGCCGAGCGCTTCAACGCCAGCCGCGTGCCGGTGCGCGAGGCGCTGCGCCAGTTGGAGGCGGAGGGATTGGTCACGCACCATCTGAACCGCGGCGCGACGGTGGTGAGCATGAACCTCGAGCAGTTGTGCGAGTTGCTCGACATTCGCGTGGCGCTCGAATGCCATGCCGCCAAGCTTGCCGTGCCCAACATGGCGGAGCGCGACTTTCAGGTGATGGAGCAGATTCTCGTCGAGTACTCGGCGTCTGAAGTCGTCTCGGAGTGGGCCGAGTACAACCGGCGATTCCATCTGGCACTTTCTGCCCCCGCCAACAACCGGCGGTTGCGGATGCTCATCGAAGAGTACTGCCTTAATACCGACCGATATTCGCATTTGGCGATGTCGCAGGCCACGGGCAAAGAAAAACCGCAGCACGATCACTACGAGATTCTGGCGGCATGCCGGCGTCGCGATGTGACGGCGGTCGTCGCACTGCTCGAAGCGCATATTCTCAGAACACGTAACGAAATCAAGGCGATGGCGCGCGATGACGTCAGCTTCCTTTCACGCGCCGCCCTCTAGTTCGGCATCCCGATTGCAGAGAGCAACAACCTGAGTCGTGCTGATTTGTGAATCCGGCGCACGAATCTTGTGCGTCTGCGGGGACTTTTGGCGCAAGCGGGAATCCGACACACTGTGGTCTTCAGTCAAGCCGTTCAACCGACGTTGATTTTTTTGGCATGACGTTTTCGACAGGAGTTGCATTCATGAGTCTTCCCGCCTTCGGCCTCGGCACGTTCCGCCTCAAGGGCCAAACCGTATTCGACACCGTCACCAACGCGTTGGAGCTGGGCTACCGCGCGATCGACACGGCGCAGATCTACGAGAACGAGGCTGACATTGGCCGCGCGCTTGCCGCGTCGAACGTCAAGCGCGACGAGTTGTACCTGACGACCAAGATCTGGGTCGACAACTTCTCCCACGACAAGCTGATTCCGAGCCTCAAGGACAGTCTGTCGAAGCTCGGCACCGATCGCGTCGATCTCACGCTGATCCATTGGCCGTCGCCTGCGAACGCGGTGCCGATGCAAGCGTATCTGGGCGCGTTGCGTGAGGCGCGCGAGCAGGGTCTGACGCGTGCCATTGGCGTGTCCAACTTCACCATCGCGCTGCTTCAGCAGGCGATCGGCATCGTTGGACCGGGTGAGTTGGCGACCAACCAGATCGAGCTGAGCCCGTATTTGCAGAACCGCAAGCTGGCCGAGTTTGCCCGCTCGCAGGGGGTGCCCGTCACGTCGTACATGACGCTGGCTTACGGCAAAGTGCTGAACGATCCGGTGCTGGTGAAGATTGCCGGCAAGCATGGGGCCACCACGGCACAGGTCGCGTTGGCATGGGCGATGCAGCAGGGGTTTGCCGTCATTCCGTCGTCGACCAAGCGTGAGAATCTGGCCAGCAACATGAAGGCGTGCGATTTGCGTCTGAGTGACGAGGACATGGCGGAGATTGCGACACTCGATCGCAACGAGCGTCAGGCCAATCCGGCGTCGCTCGCGCCGGCCTGGGACTGAAATATGCGGTAACAGGCGCTCTGTGGGGCGGGGCCATGACCAAGGGTCAAAGATGGTGTCCGGGCGTTGAATCAAGTGCTATCTTGAGCAACATCCTGTCCGGTGAGGTGAACGCCATGGCTACCAGCCCCGTCAATCCTGCGTCGGTTCCGCATGCCTCTCCATCGAAGGCTGCCACCGTGATTCGCGTCACGTGTGGCAATTTCATGGAGATGTTCGACTTCTTCCTGTTTGGCTTTTACGCCACCTACATCTCCGCGACGTTCTTTCCGTCGGGCGACGAATTTGCGTCGCTGATGCTCACCTTCATGACCTTTGGCGCGGGCTTCCTGATGCGGCCATTGGGCGCCATCATTCTGGGCGCCTACGTCGACCGGATCGGGCGGCGTCGAGGGTTGATCGTGACCTTGTCCATCATGGCGATGGGCACCGTTCTCATTGCGTTCGTGCCGGGATTTGCCACGATCGGGTATGCGGCCCCGCTGTTGGTGCTGATCGGCCGGTTGTTGCAGGGTTTCTCGGCGGGTGTCGAGCTGGGCGGGGTGTCTGTCTACCTGTCGGAGATGGCGACGCCGGGTCACAAAGGCTTTTACGTGAGTTGGCAGTCGGCGAGCCAGCAGGTCGCGATCATCGTGGCGGCGCTGCTGGGGTATCTGCTCAACAAGTGGCTCACGCCGGGGCAGGTGGCGGACTGGGGCTGGCGCGTGCCGTTCTTCATCGGCTGCATGATTGTGCCGGTGCTGTTCGTCATTCGACGTTCGTTGCAGGAAACCGAGGCGTTTCTCGCGCGCAAGCATCGGCCGAGCACCGGAGAAATCTTCCGTTCGATCGTGCAGAACTGGGGGCTGGTGGTGGCCGGCACCATGCTGGTGGCGATGACGACCGTGTCGTTCTACCTGATCACCGTCTACACGCCGACATTCGGAAAATCGGTGCTCAAGCTGTCGACGACCGATGCGCTGGTCGTCACCTTCTGCGTGGGCGTTTCCAACTTCATCTGGCTGCCGGTCATGGGGGCGTTGTCCGATCGGATTGGACGGCGGCCGCTGTTGCTCGTCTTCACCGTGCTGACCATTCTGACCGCCTATCCCACGATGGCGTGGCTCGTTGTCGAGCCGACCTTCGGCAAGATGCTGATCGTCGAGTTGTGGCTGTCGTTCCTCTATGCGAGTTACAACGGCGCGATGGTGGTGGCGTTGACCGAGATCATGCCGGTGGAGGTGCGCACGGCGGGATTCTCGCTGGCGTACAGTCTGGCGACGGCGTTGTTCGGCGGGTTCACCCCGGCGGTGGCGACGGCGCTCATTGGCGTGACGGGCAACAAGGCGGCGCCGGGCTGGTGGATGACCTTCGCGGCCGTGTGTGGATTGATCGCCACGCTTGTCTTGTATCGCAAGCGCAGCGCACCCAACGCCGCGATGGCGTGAGGGGGCGACGGTGCGATAGCTGGCCGGAAATGGCCCGATATCGATCTGGACGGGATGTGGCGTGAGGCGTGGCGGTAGCGGGGCGCTGTGCGAGAATAGCGCATTGCCGATAGCGGCCAATTGCGCTGTGCGGGGCGGGTCCTGAGGGGCGGGCAACGCGCAGCGGCTTTTCGTCAACGTTTCATGAATCGAGATTTACCCGCTACCGACGAGACCTACATGGGCCTGGCGCTGCAGCAGGCTCGCGCCGCGATGGCGCAGGGAGAGGTGCCGGTCGGTGCCGTGGTCGTTTGCGACGGCCAGGTAGTGGCCGTCGGGCATAACTGTCCGGTGGGTGGCCACGATCCGTCGGCTCATGCCGAGATGCAGGCACTGCGTGCGGCGGCGCAGGCGTTGGGCAACTACCGTTTGCCCGAGTGTGAGTTGTATGTGACGCTCGAGCCGTGCGTCATGTGTGCCGGCGCCATCATGCATGCCCGAATCAAGCGGGTGGTGTATGGCGCGATGGACCCCAAGACAGGGGCCTGCGGCAGCGTGGTCGATCTGTTTGCGGAACCGCGCCTCAATCATCATGCCGAAGTCGTCGGCGGGGTCATGCGCGACGAGTGCGTCGGCATTCTCCAGACCTTCTTCAGTGAGCGACGTGCCGCAGCGAAGGCACGGCGTTTGTCAGCGGCTGCCGAGGCGGCTGACGAGACTCCAACCCCAACACCGGGATCTTCCAATTGACGCAGACCAAGCTTCTCGAACTGATTGCGCCGTCCGGCTATGCGCCCGATGCCGAGGTTGCCACGCGAGGCGTTGAAACGCTGGAGCGACTCGGATACACCGTCGGCAATCGCGAAGCGCTCGAGCGCCGGTATTTGCGCTTTGCGGGCACCGATGCCGAGCGCGTGGCCGAACTCAACCAGTTGGCGCGACGAGACCATCCCATCCCGGAGGTCGTACTCGCGGTGCGTGGCGGCTATGGTGCCGTACATCTGCTCGACCATCTCGATTACGAGGGGCTGCATCGGCGGCTGTCGGGTGCGCCGGTCGCGATGATCGGTCACAGTGATTTCACGGCGGTACAACTGGCGTTGCTGGCGCAATCGCATCTCACCACCTTTGCGGGACCGATGCTGCTGGCCGACTTCGGCGCGGAAGTGCTGAGCGACTTTACCGTCGCCCAATTTCAGTCGGTGTTGGGTTCGCCCAGTCATGTTGCCGAATGGCAGGGCGATGGTGCGAGCGGAGACATCGACGTATCGGGCACCTTGTGGGGCGGGAATCTGGCGATGGTGTGCAGCCTGATCGGCACGCGGTATCTGCCGCAGGTCGCGGGCGGCGTGCTGTTCGTCGAAGACGTAAATGAGCCGCCGTATCGGGTCGAGCGGATGCTGTATCAATTACATCAGTCCGGCATTCTCGCCCGGCAGCGGGCGTTGGTGCTGGGTGACTTCTCGCAGTACCGATTGTCCGACTATGACAATGGTTACGACATGCCGACCATGATCGAGAGTGTGCGCAAGGTCATCGGCATTCCGATCGTGACGGATATGCCATTTGGTCATTGCCCCGACAAACTGACCTTGCCGGTCGGGGGGCAGGCCAGATTGCAGACGTCTGGCGCGCGCGTGACGCTGACGCTTACGGGATATCCCTACATGGCGGCGTGACGTCGGGCTGAACATCCGGGAAACGCAAAAACACGGCAAAAGAGAGCACGCCGGGTCGATTCGACGGCCCGGCGTGCTTTTTTATTGCCTTGGGGATTCGGTATTAGTTGTGCGAGATTG
Organism: Pandoraea sp.; assembly: GCA_031291335.1. Lineage (GTDB taxonomy): Bacteria > Pseudomonadota > Gammaproteobacteria > Burkholderiales > Burkholderiaceae > Pandoraea. The sequence continues at coordinate 16,023 of JARLJF010000162.1, forward strand.
CGGGTGATTTCGTGGTTGTTTCGGTGGAGTTGTCGTTCGGTGATGCGGGTGGGTAGCGGCGGCTTCGGGCGTATTTGGGCGATGAACGGCGTTGAGCGGGGTTGAGTGGGTGTGTCGACGGCGGGGCGACTATATGCCCAGACGCAGCCTGAATATCCGAATATGGCTATGTTTGCGCGGGGTGGATTTGGCTACACTTCTTCGATCGTTTCGCCATTACAAGGATGCCAAGACATCATGGCCAGCAACATGGCAAGTTCCAAGGATTACCCCCGCGACCTGATCGGATATGGCCGTCATGTGCCGTTTGCCGATTGGCCGGGGCGTGCGCGCATTGCCGTCCAGTTTGTTTTGAATTACGAAGAGGGCGGCGAGAACTGCGTGCTGCATGGAGATCGCGCGTCCGAGCAGTTCCTGTCCGAGATCATTGGTGCGGCGGCTTACGAGGCGCGCCACATGAGCATGGAGTCCATCTACGAATATGGTTCGCGGGCAGGCGTGTGGCGCATCTTGCGTGAGTTTGAGCGTCGCGGGCTGCCGTTGACCGTCTTTGGCGTGGCGATGGCGATGCAGCGTCACCCGGAGGTGACAGCCGCTTTTCAAGAGCTGGGGCATGAGATTGCGTGCCATGGCTGGCGCTGGATTCATTATCAGAACATGGATGAGGCGACGGAGCGCGAGCACATGCGCATCGCCATCGACATCTTCAAGGAAATGACGGGGAGCGCGCCGCTGGGTTGGTACACAGGCCGTGACAGTCCTAACACGCGTCGTCTGGTGGTCGAGCAGGGCGGGTTTGTGTATGACTCCGACAACTATGGCGACGACCTGCCGTTCTGGACGCAGGTGCAGACCAGCGATGGTGCCGTCAAACCGCATCTCGTCGTGCCGTATACGCTTGATTCCAACGACATGCGTTTCGCGGCGCCGCAGGGTTTCAACACGGCGGACCACTTCTTCCACTATCTGCGCGATGCCTTCGATGTCCTGTACGCCGAAGGGGACGAGGCGCCGAAGATGTTATCGATCGGCATGCATTGCCGGTTGTTGGGCCGTCCGGGGCGCTTTGCCGCGTTACAGCGTTTCCTCGATCACATCGAGAAGCACGATCGCGTGTGGGTGTGCCGTCGTATCGACGTGGCACGCCACTGGCAGGAGCGCCATCCGTTCGTGGCGGCGTGAGTCCGAAGAGATGAGTGAGGCGACTGCGCCTGGAGGGGCGTAGTGGCTGGTATCGAATTTGAATCCGACAGGCGTCATCGGGCTGTGCGAGGAGTGCGGCGGGGCGCCACCTTTGTTCTTCAGGAGAGCGGTAAATGAACGCCCCGTTGCCTATGACCCAACGTACCGTTGCCGAGCTGTCGGCGCTGCCGCGTGCCGAGTTTGTTGCCGCGCTCGACGGCATTTTCGAGCATTCCCCGTGGGTGGCTGAAGCCGCTTGGGAAGACCGGCCGTTTGCGACTGTCAATGCCTTGCATGACGCCATGTGCCAGGCGGTGATCGATGCGGGTGAAGGCCCGCAACTTGATCTCATTCGTGCTCACCCGGAGCTGGCGGGCAAGGCGGCGGTGCGTGGCGAGTTGACGGCGGAGTCTACGCGTGAACAGGCCGGGGCGGGCCTCGATCAGTGCAGCGCTGAAGAATTCGGGCGTCTGACCGAACTCAATGACGCGTATAAGGCCAAGTTCGGTTTCCCGTACATCCTGGCCGTGCGGGGTCATACACGTGCGACCATCATCGAAAACTTTGCGGCGCGCCTTGAAAACAGCCGGGCGGACGAAATCGAAGAATGCCTGCGCCAGATATTCCGAATCGCGGGATTCCGCTTGGAGGATTTGGTCCGCGACTAAGCGACCGAGACACCAACATAGCGGGCGGACGTCTGTCCGCCAACGTGTTCCCAAGCGTCATCGTATTCACTGTTTCAGACTTTACCGAATCATCAGGAGTTGGCATGGCCCTCGCCCCGCAAGACCCGAACGCACCGGAATTTGTGCGCCGTTACGTCAATCTGGCCGATCCGCGTCTGGGTGCGCAGGCACTCGTGGCGAGCGACGAATTCTTCGCGGCCAAAGAGCGCATGCTCAACCCTGATCC
>JARLJF010000163.1 GCA_031291335.1 Pandoraea sp.
AAGGGTCTGCCACGGAAACGTCGACAAACCGGCAATGCCCAGCGTCACCATCGTCAGAAACGGCCCCGATTCGAGCGACATGATCGAGTACGCGCCGACATCTTCCGGCTTGCCGTACTGCCCCATCAGCGCCATATAAAGGCCACCGTTCGTATCGTTCATCGCGGCCACGACTGCCAGCACCGACATGCCCGCCAGCCAGCCCGCCGCCACCGGCTGCTCCCCCCAAAGCTTGCCCAGCAAAATGCCGCACACAATTGCGATCAGCACCTTCGAGCCGAACAGCACGCAGCCCTTCTTGATCACGTACGGCGTGGAACTCAGGCTGATGCCCGCCCCCATGCACACGTAGAAGACCGCCATGATCGGCAACGCGCCGGTGAAAAGTGCGCCGGTAAACGAGCCGAATACCTTCGGGACATGTGGAAAAAACGTGGCAACGATGGACCCGAGCAGCAGCGGGACGATCATCATGCCGCCCGGGATCTTCTCGATCGACGCTTTGATAGGAATGTTTTTCATCGATTCATCCTTGCTCAACGATATTGTTCGCCGGCTGTGCCGACGGTGTGCGGTGTCAATGCCGATGCGATGTCGGCAAACGCTGAAATGAAATCAGCCATGGGGGTCTTGTCTCCTGATGTCACCGCACTTACACAATGACGCTCAACTGCCACGGCACGAATTCGTCCTGACCGTAGCCATGGATTTCGCTGCGGGTACGTTGTCCCGACGCCGTGGCCAGCATGAGTTCAAACAGTTCTGCGCCCAGCGCGTCGATGGACTTCCCGCCGTCGAGCACCTCGCCACAGTTGATGTCCATGTCGTCACTCTGACGCGCCCAAAGTGCGTTGTTGGTGGCGAGTTTCAGCGACGGCGACGGCGCGCAACCATACGCCGATCCCCGTCCCGTGGTGAAACAGATCATGTTCGCGCCGCCAGCCACCTGCCCCGTTGCCGAGATAGGGTCGTAGCCCGGGGTGTCCATGAAGACGAGACCACGCGCTCGCACCGGCTGCGCGTATTCGTAGACTTCGACCAGATTCGTCGACCCGCCCTTCGCGATACCGCCGAGCGACTTTTCCAGCACCGTCGTCAGACCACCGGCCTTGTTGCCCGTGGAAGGGTTGTTGTCCATCGATGCGCCATTGCGCTCGCAATAGCGCTGCCACCATTCAATGCGATCGACGAGCTTGCGGCCGACATCCGCCGAGACAGCGCGGCGCGTCAGCAGGTGCTCGGCACCGAAGATTTCCGGCGTTTCCGAGAGAATCGCCGTGCCGCCTTGCGCGACGAGGCGATCCACCGCTGCGCCCAGCACCGGGTTGGCGGTGATGCCCGAATAGCCATCCGAGCCGCCGCATTGCAGGCCGATTGTCAGATGGCTCGCGGGCACCGTCTGGCGGTGTGCGCGATTCGCTGCCGGAAGCATCTCGCGGATGGCGGCAACGCCATGCGCGACAGTTTTGGCAGTGCCGCCCGTGTCCTGAATCGTGAACGCCTGCAAACGCGCCGACGCCGTCAGTCCCTGGGTTTCGAGCAAGCGCGAGACCTGATTCGTTTCGCATCCCAGCCCGATGACCAACACGGCGGCGAAGTTCGCATGGCAGGCGTAACCGCCCAGCGTGCGCTGCAACAGCGCGAGCCCTTCACCGTGCGAGTCCATCGCGCAGCCAGAACCGTGCGTGAGCGCGACCACCCCGTCGACATTCGGATAATCGGCGAGCGCTTCGGGATGAATGTCTCGCCGGAACTGATCGGCGATGGCGCGGGCCACCGTCGCTGAGCAGTTCACGGACGTGAGAATGCCAATGTAATTGCGCGTAGCTACGCGACCGTCCTCACGCACGATGCCTTGGAACGTGGCCGGCGACGTTGCGGGTTGTGTCTCACGCGCCGCCTGGGCAAACGCGTAATCGCGCGAGAAATCCCCCATGGCGACGTTATGGGTATGCACATGCTGGCCGGGATAAATCGGCTGGCTGGCGAAACCGATGATCTGCCCGTAACGATGAACGGGCTGCCCCGCGGCGATCGCCCGCGTCGCCACCTTGTGGCCCGGTGGAATAAGGCCAGTCACGGTGATGCCCTCGCTCGCGATCACCGCGCCCGAGATGAGTTGGTCGAGCGACACCACGACGTCGTCGTCAGCATGCAGACGGATCACGCGTGCGGCGCTGCTGGAGGTGGGGGTCACGACGGCGTTCATGCGACGGCTCCCCCCCATCCACGTTGCGAAAGACCTTGCGAAAGACGACACACGCATCGCCCGCAGGCAATGTGTGAACGGCGACTGGGGAGCCCCGGGAGGACTGATTGAATCATTGTGCGGACCTTAATAATGACTTTTGTATTCATTGGTCATTATCGTAAATGACTTACGTCGACCAAAGTCATTGTGGTTTTCCCTTAGCGAATCTTTCCTATCGGCGCGAGCGTCCGGCAAAATACGTGTCATGACGCGACACTCCCCTTTGCCCATGCCTCTTGACGACGCTTCATCCTCATCTGCCGTTACGGCCGAGTCCGATATCCAGACGCCCGTCTACGCGCGGGTCGCGGGCATTCTGCGCGAGGCGATTGTCGAAGGCACGCTCGAGCCAGGCACCGTCTTGCTCGAAGAGCCGCTGTCCCAACTGCTCGGTGCGACGCGCACGCCGATTCGTCAGGCGCTGCTACAACTGGAGCAGGACGGCGTGGTCAGTCGTTTCGAGGGACGGGGGTATCTGGCGGGTGCACAAGGCGTGGCGGTCAGACGCGTGCCGCTCACGCCCGGCATGCTGGGTCTGGACGGCGAGACGAGCCCGATCCGGAAGGTGCCGCGCTGGGAATTGATCTACAACGAAGTCGAACGCGAACTCATTCACTTGTCGGTCTTCGGGCGCTATCGCGTGAACGAAGTCGAGTTGGCGCGTCACTATGGAGTGAGCCGGGTCGTGGCCCACGATGTGATGCTGCGCATTGAAAGTCTGGGGCTGGTCGAGAAAGACGAGCGGCAGCGCTGGGTAGTCAGCCCGCTCGATGACGCCCGCATCGTGCATCTGTATGAACTGCGATGGCTGCTTGAGCCGGCAGCGCTGGAATCAGCGGCCGCGAACATTCCGCAAGACGCGCTGCGAGAGATTTCGGCGCGACTGCGCACCGCCATGCGCGACTACACGAGCGCAACACGTGAAACGCTCGACGCCCTGGAGCACGATCTGCACGTTCGGTTGCTCTCGTACTCGCCGAACAGCGACTTGCTCAAGAGCCTGCAACGCACCCACGGCGTGCTGATGCTGAGCAAGCACGTGCTGGGCTTCACCGCGCCGATGCCGCCTCGCAAGGACACGTTCCTCGCCGAGCACCGCGACATCCTGAAGGCCATTCAGGATGAGGATGTGCCCCTCGCGGCAACGCGTCTGCGCGAGCATCTTCAGGCATCGTGCGAGAAGGTGCTGGAGCGCGCGAAACATGTGCGTGCCCACTATGCCCAGCAGCTACCGAGCTATGTCACGGAGCGATAAGCCGCCTATCGTTGACTGCACTGCGGCTTCGGTCGACGCCTGACTTCGCCCCTCGTCATTCCTGTGGGTCATGCGGGGAAAATAAGCGACCGATGCGCGCCGACCCCTGCGGCCACGCCGGCAGCGGACGCAAACGTGGCGTTTGTCATGACAGACGACGCGTCTCCCGCCGCATAAACACCGGGTACGCTCGTCTCCTTCCAATCACCGACGCGAATCACGGGACCCAATGGCCCTTCGTCAATCGCACAACCCAATTGCTCGGCAAGGTCGCTGACCATCTCGGTTTTTGGGCCGACGAACAAGGCGTCGATCGGAACCACCCGTCCATCGGTAAGGCGCACAGCGTCGAGGGCCGGCGCGTCGCCCAACAGCGCTGCCACCGGGGTGCGCTCGATACTCACGCCTCTTGCGAGCAACTGCGTCGCCTCGTCGGCAGTCGGCTCAACGATCCCCTGCGAGAACCACGTGGTCGGCCCCCAATCGGGAATCAGCAACGCCTGATGAATCGAGTGCGCATGCGTGGCAAGCACGCCCAGGCGCAGATCGCCGACTTCATACCCGTGGCAGTACGGACAATGCAACACGCTGGCGCCCCAACGCTCAGCAAGCCCCTGCACGGATGGCAACTTGTCGCGCACACCGGTGGCGAGAACCAATCGGCTGGCGCGGCTGCGTGAACCGTCGGCGAGTTCGATATGAAAGCTGCCCAACTCACCCGATGCGCGACGGGCTTCACCCTTCACGATCGTCACACTCGGATACTTGAGCAACTGGTCCGTGACAGTGGCAGTGATTTGAGCGGGCGACACGCCATCCAGGCCAAAGAAACCGTGCGAGTGCGATGCAAAGCGATTGCGCGGCAAACCGGCATCGATCACCTGAACGCGGCGGCGCGCGCGTGCGAGTTGCATCGCTGCCGACAGGCCGGCAAAACTGCCACCAACGATGGTGACGTCATAGTGTTCGGGCATGCGTATTCCTCCGGTTGAGTCGAAAGCATGTATGGCGTGACATTCACCCATCACGCAACATGAATAGTTTCATGATAAGGCGGACATCGACAACAACGCAACTTCAAATGTTTCAAAAGAGATCCATCCCCGCAATGTTTCGCCTTGCCAAACGTTGACTGCCCCGCCATAATTGCGATCGATTCTCATTTACAAATCAATCTTGTGGGGAAGGCGCTGGCGATTTCGGTCGGATTGCGACCGAAACTTCGTGAGCCGATTGCCGCGTGCGCGGCACGCCGCCCTCATTGCCGGGAAGTCATCGTTGTGGTTGCGCATTACTACGCTGAGCTGGTCAACTTCTTCTCCAAGTCGCTGGGCGATCGCGAATCGGCGGCGGACTTGGTTCAGGAGGCCTACTCGCGCGTGCTGGCCATGCATGCCCGCGGCACGCCGTCATTCGACTTGCGCGCACTGCTCTATCGAACCGGCAAAAATCTCGTGATCAGCGGCGCGCGCCGTCAGGCCGCCGAAGACCGCATGCTGCAAACGCTGGCGCTGGTCGCGGACCACAGCACCCCGGACGTCGAACGTCAGGTCAGTGCTCGCCAGTTGCTCGACCGATTGATGGCGCGACTCGCGGTCATGCCGCGCAAGCGCCGGGAAGCCTTCATCCTCGTGCGCATCTACGGCTACAGCTATGCCGAGGCCGCCGAATACACGCAATCGACCGCTTCCGCGATCGATCGTCACGTTGTGCGTGCGGTCATGGATTGTGCGAATCACCGTCCTGACTGACACCCCCACATCGACCTTTCCCCGGCAGCCCGGTGCATATGCCGCCGTCGGTACCGCACCTCAGACTGCTACCGTCCCCTCCGTGAAATCGACAGACTCTCATTCCGACCGAGCCACCGACGCCCCCCTCGCAGGAGCGCCCGCCATGCCGCCGCCTCGGCGCGCGGGGCGCCGCCCTGCCCGTCGGCTGGTCGAGCACGCGGTGTCGCTGATCGGTCGTCAGCAATATGGCACCGACGACGAAGCGCAAGCGGCGCGCGACGAACTCGCCCGCTGGCGTGACGTCGATCCCTCGCATGAGGCCGCGTTCGGAATCGCCGAGCAATATTGGGCCGCCACCGACGCGAGCGTCCTGCGCGGCGACGTACCGCTGCCAGCGCGCAAGACAGCGCAGGAGGTAGCGCGTCAACAAAAGCGTCGTCGACTGTTGACGTTCCTTGGGGTTGGCGGCTTGACCGGGGTACTCGCGGGCGGCGGGCGTTGGGCGTGGCTGCAACCGGTCGTGCAGATGGCCTTGCACACTGGCCACGACCAGTTGCTGGAGCGCGATCTGCCCGACGGGTCGCATATCGCGCTCGCCGCGCGCACGGCAGGCCATCTCACGTATTACCGCAACCGTCGCGAACTCTCGCTCGCGGCCGGTGAGGTTTGCCTCGACGTGCAGCACGATCCTTCTCGCCCGTTTATCGTCGACACCCGCTGGGGACGAGTGCAGGTGCTGGGGACACGCTTCAGCGTGTCAGTCACCGAAGCGCGCATGAGCGTGGCCGTGGCACGCGGGCGAGTCGCCGTCTGGTCCCATTACCGCGATGGGGTACGCGTCGACACCGACGCGACCTCGCCCGATATCGTGCTCGATGCGGGCCAACGCGCCGAGACGACGCTGCGTGGGGTCGGTGCGCAAGCGGCGGTCGGCCCGGACAGCGTGGGCGCCTGGCGCAATGGCTGGCTCGTGTTCTATGGCACGCCGCTGCCCGAAGCCATCACCCGCTGGAACGACTATCTGCCGCAGGCTGTGCGTCTCGCCGACGATCCGGCGTTGCGCGGCATGCGCCTGAGCGGCACCTTTCCGGTTCATGACCCGGAAGCCTTTCTCCAGAACCTGCCGGGCATGCTGCCGGTGCGCGTTGCGCGCGGCACCTCAGGCGTCGTCATATCGGCGCGTCAGTAAGCCTGCGGTAGCCGCTGAAAAATTTTTGTCGGTGATTTGGCGTCGAGTGCGTCTTCACAGGGAAAACCACCCTTCGGTACGCACGAGATGACACAACAACAGACCGACTACCGCCGCGCAGCACGACGCCCGGCCCCGAGCGCAGTCCAACCGACCATGCCTTCCCTGCGCGCAAGCGTGCTGGCCATTGCCTGTGCATTGGCCGGCCTCGGCGCGGCGCCTGACGCAACAGCCCAGACCCCGCAGGCCGTCACGGCACGCCAGCTACAGTTGTCACTGCCGGCCCAGCCGCTTGCCCTGACGATCGACGCCCTGGCGCGCCAATCAGGTGTCGGTATCGGTCTTGACGCCGACCTCGCGGCCAATAAACGGGCACCGGCCCTGCAAGGGGCGATGACACTGGGGCAGGCACTCGAGCGCGCGTTGGCCGGCACAGGCCTCACGGCAACGGCCAACGGTGCTGGCGTCTCGATCCATGCTGCCGATGTTCTGCTGCCCGCCACGACGGTGTCCGCCGACCTCGAGAAAACGTCGACAACGGAAGGCACAGGCTCGTACACCACCCGCCAGACAAGCGCCGCGACGCGCATGGAGCTGTCATTGCGCGAGACACCGCAGTCGTTGACGGTCGTCACACGCCAGCAGATCGAAGATCAGAACCTGATCAGTCTGGCCGACGTCATGCGCCAAACCCCGGGCATCGTTGTCGATCAGCTCGACGAGCGCACCAACTTCTCGTCGCGCGGCTTTGACATGAGCACGCTGATCGACGGCGTGCCGACCCTGTCGTTCGACACCGTTGCCGGCGCACGCAATATGGTCAGCACGGCGATCTACGACCGCATCGAAGTGATTCGCGGCTCCGCCGGCCTGCTCAACGGCGCGGGCTCGCCGGGTGGCTCGATCAATCTCGTGCGCAAGCGGCCGACCAAGGAATTTCAGGCGTCGGTCAGTGCCGGCGTCGGCTCATGGAGCCGCTATAGCGGCGAGGCCGACATCGGCGGCGCGCTTAACGAATCGGGTTCGCTGCGCGCCCGTGTGGTGGCCTCGCGCACCGACGGCAAGAGCTTCATCGACAACAAGAGCGAACGTAACGACGTGTTCTACGGCATCGTCGAAGCCGACGTGACCGATCGCACCACGCTGTCCGCCGGTTACGAATACCAGAGCACCGATATCACCGGCGCCAACTTCGGTCAGAGCCCATTGTTCTACGCCGACGGCTCACGTACCAACCTGCCGCGCTCGTACAACTCCAGCTCGGCCTGGAGCGTCTGGAACATGCAGACAGACCGCGTGTTCTTCGATATCGATCACAAGTTCGACAACGGCTGGAAGTTCAGGACCGAAGCGACCTACACGCGCAATATGCGCACACGCTACAGCGCCGACGTGTGGCTGTATCCGGCGAACATCAATGCGAGCACCGGCATGGGTACGGTGCAGGTGCTCAACAATCCGGCGTATGGCATCAACAAATCGATCGACATGTATGCGACGGGACCGTTCGAGCTGTTCGGACGCACCCATCAGGCCATGGTCGGCGGGAGCTTCAACCGCAACGAGTATTCCTATGGCAACGACACGTCGGTGCCGAACACTTTTGATCGTCAATCGGTCAGCATCTTCAATCTCGATGCCGTCGCACAGCCGGGTTTCCAGTATCCGCTGAACCGCTTCTACGGCACCGTGCAGCAGACGTCGCTTTATGGCGCGTTGCAGTTCAAGCCGCTCGATCGCGTCTCGCTGATCGTGGGCAGCCGCGCAACGTGGTATCGCTCGGATACGTCGTCGCGCTACTGGAACAACGGCACCAACGGCAAGGCCGTGACCGGCACGCCGATCCGGGACAATGCCGTAGTGACCCCGTTCGTCGGCCTGTCGGTCGACGTGAGCCACGACTTCACGGCTTACGCGAGCTACGCCGACATCTTCCTGCCGAACACTGCGATGGATACGAGCGGCTCGACGCTCGCGCCCGAGCGCGGCAAGACCTTCGAGGCGGGCATCAAGGGGGAACACTTCGACGGCCGCCTGAACACCAGCTTTGCGGTGTTTCGCACACTCGAGCAGAACCTTGCCGTGCCCGACACCGGCAATCTGACGCCAGCGGGCACCGCCGCCTACAAGGCGGTCAATGGGGCGGTCAGCCGTGGCTTTGAGACCACCGTGTCAGGCGAATTGCTGCCGGGCTGGCAGATCATGGGCGGCTACTCGTACAACGTCAAACGCGATCGCACGGGTGCCGTCGTCTATCCGAACTATTCGCAGCGCCTGCTGCGACTCGGCACGACATATCGCTTCCCGGGCATTCTGAGCAACCTCACGATCGGCGGCAGCCTGCGCTATCAGAGCCCGATCTCCTACACCGAGACGTATAGCGGCCTGACCGTACGCCAGGGCGGACTGACCCTGATCGATCTGATGGCGCGCTATCAGATCAATCGCCACCTCAGCGCATCGATCAATATCGAGAACCTGACCGACAAGCGCTACTACTCGGGTCTCGGCACATACAACGGCTACAACTACGGCGATCCGCGCAACGGCTGGATCAAGCTGACGTATCGCTTCTGACCTTTGCATCGACCGACACTCGCGCGCACACCTGTCCACAAGTTGTACAGGTGTCATGCGCGCTTCCCCCCTGCAACGCCCCTCCAAATTGGCTTGACCCTCAAGATTCTTGCGTTTCGAGACGCTGGTATCGAACTTGCTAATCCATGTCCGCGACGACGTGAAAGTCGCGCCGCATTCCCCTCATACAGGTTGAACTCAATTTCATTACCTCAAGGATGCATATCGTGGACAAGATCGAACATCTCGAACGGCAGATCCAGGAACATCATGCGACGCTGGCAAATCACCCGGTGTTCCATTCCATCGAATCGATGCAGGGCCTGCAGACGTTCATGGAGTGGCACGTCTTCGCGGTCTGGGATTTCATGTCGCTGGTCAAGCGCCTTCAGGCCGACCTGACGACCATCACCCTGCCGTGGATCGCGCCGCGCAACATTCATGCCGCGCGTCTGATCAACGAGATCGTGCTGGGCGAAGAATGCGACGAAACGCCGCAAGGCCCGATGAGCCACTTCGATCTGTATCTCGCCGCCATGCGTGACGTCGGCGCCGACACCCGGCAGATTCAGAAGCTTATCGATCTGCTCGTGAAGGGTCATAGTGTCAGCGCCGCGCTTGCGGCCGTCGAAGCGCCGCCCCCCGTGATCCGCTTCGTCAACTCCACGTTCGCGACCTGCTATGAAGGCGCGACCCATCAAGTGCTCGGCAACTTCTTCTACGGCCGCGAAAACGTGATCCCCGACATGTTCCGCACGTTGCTCGACGGCTGGAAGATCGATGCGAAGAGCGTGCCGCTGCTCACCTTCTATCTCGATCGCCACATCGAAGTCGACTCCGGCGAACACGGCCCGGCGGCCCGCGCGATGATCGTCGAGGCTGCGCGTAACGACGAACGTCTGCTTGCCGAAGCGCTGGAAGCCGGCCTGCGCGCCATCGACGAACGCCTGCGTCTGTGGGACAGCCTGCACGAACACATCGTGGCGACGCAAAAGGAAGCCGTCGCAGCCTGACGTCCGGCGGGTCACACCGGGTTCGTCCTTTTCGCTGCGTGCCGCGCCGCCTGTGGCGCGGCTGCCGGTCTACCCGCCCCATTCTCCGAGGCAATGCCATGTCACTGCAGAGTTACGTCAGCCACGCTGACCAATGGGAACAACGTGCCACGATCCGTTCCCGTCCGCGCCGCATCGTCGAGGACGATGACCTGAGCTATTACCCGGTCGAGCGCCAACCGCTCTACGCGCATCCGGCGGTCATCGACGCCGGCAAGGAAGTGCAGGACTACATCCTGCTGCAGAGCTTTTACAAGTACATCAACGACGTCATCATCTTCGAGACGGAAATCGTCAACCGCACGGCGCTCGCCATCGCCAAGTCGCGCTTTCCGTTCGAATTCCCGTTTGCCTGCCGCAGCGACGCCATGTCGGTCGTGATCGACGAGAACTACCACGCGTATGTGGCGATGGACTACCTCGATCAGGTCGAACGCAGCACCGGCATCGGTCCGATCGAACAGAACCGCGAGATCGAACTCTCACGCGCCATTCCGCGCGCCATGGAATACGTTCCGACGCAATACGCCGCCGGGATGGAACTGCTCGGCGTGGCGATTTCGGAGAACACGGTAACGGCAGAGGTCGCCGCCTTCTCGCGCGACACCACGCTCAAGCGCTCGGTGAAAGGTGTCATGGCAGACCATCTGGCCGACGAGGGCCGGCATTCGGTCTTCTGGATCAATCTCGTCAAGCTGTACTGGCGCGAGATCGACGAATCGGCGCGCGTCGAACTCGGTCGCGGGCTACCCTTCTTCCTGCGCGAATACCTCACCAACGAACTGCAGCTCGAGTTCGACCGGCGCCTGATCGCCACGCTCGATCTCCCGGCCGTCACGCGCGAGCAGATCGCGAGCGACATGGTCGGCGCCTACCCGATCACAAACCAGCATCCGATGATCGTCAACATTCGCAAATTCCTGAAGATGGCGGGGCTGCTCGAACACGAGCCCACACGCGCGGCTATCGCGCAATACCTGTGAGGAACGTGTCATGAGAGCGATTTCCTTCGCCGTCGCCGGCAACAACCGCCTTGGCGCACGCCTGTTCGCTGCCTTGCATGACATGGGGCACGACGTGACGCCGCTTTGCAACGCGTCGGGACCACTGGGTGACATGGCCGCACAACTGGGGGCAGCCATCGCGCATGCGCATGCCGCGCCGCAAACCTTCGAGTGGCGCATCGAATGCGGCGATGCCGAGCCCGGCTTCGTGAGCCAGGCGAACCACGTGCTGAGCTTCGTCGCACGCGCTCCCGCGTTTCCCCCGACTCGCGCAACGCTCTCGTGGCAATGGCAAGGGCCCAATGGCGTGGTCGATGTGGCATCGAGTCCGTGCGAGTTCGAACGTCCGATTTGCGGTGCGGATCTCGTGGCACATATCGATGCCGAAGCGGAAGCCATGCTCGTGGACATCGTCAGCCAGCTCGGGCGCGACGTACTGACCCCGCAGACGCTGGCAGCACGTACCCCGGCGTCGCCTGCGCCCGGCAGCGTAGTCCTCGACACGCACCAGTTGTCCGGCTGGCATGCCGGCAACGAAACGGCGCGAACGGTATCGTTACCGCCCTCGCTGCCCGAGATGGTGTCGCGCCAAGCCGTGGCGACGCCCACGGCGATTGCTTTGCGCGACGCACAGGGAGACGTCGACTACCGCACCTTCGTTGGCGCGTCGATGAAGCTGGCGTGGCAACTCTCGGCATTGATACCGGCGAGCCCACCGAACGACCATACGCCAAGCGTCATTGCGGTACGCCTGCCGAAGTCGCGCCTGCTCTACACAGCCATTCTCGGTGCTATTGGTGCGGGGGCTGCCTATGCCCCGCTCGATCCGTCGTTCCCGCCCGAGCGTGTGCGCCAGATCCTTGAGCAAAGCCGTGCCAAATGCGTGATCACCGACGACGAATTCGACGCGAGCGCACTCGACGGCCTCGACATCGAAGTGATTCGCCTGCGATCGCTCGATGCGGCAGACGTCGATATCGGGGTGACGACATGGCCGGTGGAACGTCAAGCCGATCGGGCGAGTCGCTGCGCCATTACGATCTTCACCTCGGGGTCGACCGGCACGCCCAAGGGTGTCATGCTCACGCATCGCAACATCGTGCATTTCTGCCATTGGTATCGCGACTATATCGGCATGGACGCAAGCTCGCGCGTGCTGCAGTTCTGCACCGTGGCTTTCGATGTTTCGTTGCTCGACATCTTCCCGACGTTCCTGTCAGGTGCGACGCTGGTGATTCCCACCGAAGCCAAGCGGCACGCGCTCGACGAGTTGAGCGATCTCATCGCCCGCGAAGCTCTCACCCACGCCTTCCTGCCACCGGCATTGCTGGGAGTGATGCCCGACGCCCCGTGGCCGACGCTGCGTCATCTGCTCACAGGGGGCGACGTTTGTTTTCCCGAGACGATCGCCCGGTGGAGCCAGGGCCGCGAATTCCACAACATCTTCGGCCCGGCAGAATGCACGGTGCTCGTGACCATTGCGCGCCTGCAGGCGGGCGACAGCAACCGCCTGATCGGGCGGCCCATCGCGAACGTGCGCTGCTACGTTCTCAACGATGACGGCCAACCCGCACGGACCGGCGAACCCGGTGAACTCTGTGTGGCGGGGGCGGGCGTGGCCGATGGCTACCTGCACCGGCCAGACCTGACCGAACGCAGCTTCGTGCCCAATCCGTTCGCCGCCCCCAATGGCGAATGGCCATCGGCATGCGACGAAAAGCTGTATCGCACGGGCGATATCGTGCAGTGGGACGAAAACGGTCTGCTGCATTTCGTCGGCCGACGCGACGCGCAGGTCAAAATTCGTGGGTTCCGCGTCGAGCTTGGCGAGATCGAGGGCGCCGCCATCGCCACCGGAATGTTCGGTCAGTGCGCTTGTGTGGTCGACGATCGCAAGCGCATTCGCGGCTTCGTTGCCAGACCGCTCGACACGTCGGCAAGTGGCGACGCGCTGCGTGAACTGCTTGTCGCGCGCCTGCCCGACTACATGGTGCCGTACGAGATCGTGGTACTCGACAAGCTGCCCGCCACCAACAACGGCAAAATCGACCGCAGCGCGCTGGCACGCATTCCCGCGCAGCGCACCAACGCCGCCAACGCCGACGCGCCAGGGCACGAGGAACCGCTCACCGAAACGCAAACGCAACTGCAAGCGCTGTGGGCGCGCCTGCTCGACCTCGAACCGTTCGAAATCGGGCGAGATGACTCGTTCTTCAATCTCGGCGGACACTCGTTACTGGTCTCGAAGCTGATGCTCGCCGTCAAGAAGGAGTTTGGCGGCAATGCACCGCTCGCCCGCTTCATGGAGCGTCCGACCATCGCCTCGCTGTCGTCGTTGCTGGAGAACGACGATGTCAACAAGGGCGAGCGGGTACCGCAGCGCGTGTTCGATGACATGGCACTGCCAGACGACATCCGCCCCGTCGACGGTCTGCGTCCGGTGCCTGACGGTGCCCGCGCCATCCTGCTCACCGGCGCGAACGGATTTCTCGGTACCTTCATTGCGGCCGAGCTGATTGCCCAGACGTCAGCGGTCGTGCATTGCATGGTGCGCGCGGCCAGCCAGAAGGAGGGGGAAGCCCGGCTGGCCCAGGCCCTGCAGGCAAACGGGCTCGGGGCGATCGTCGGGCATGCGCGTCTGAAGGTGGTGCTCGGCGATCTTGCCAAGCCGCGGCTCGGGCTGAAACCCGACACATGGCGCACGCTTGCCCGCGACATTGATGCGATCTATCACAACGGTGCGCACGTCAATCACGTCTACGACTATCCCTACCTTTACGACGCCAACGTCGGCGCAACGCTTGAGTTGTTGCGCTTGGCCTGCGAGTTCCGCAACAAGTCGATGCACTTCGTCTCGACCTTGTCCGCCGCGAGTGCGGCGAACGACGCCGGGCACGTGCTGGAGCAAGGGCCCGCGCGCAGCGCACCGGTGTTCGTGAACAACGGCTACAACGTCACGAAGTGGGTGGCCGAGCACCTCGTATGGGAGGCGGCCGAGCGGGGCGTCGACGCGACCATCCTGCGCCCGGGCAACATCACCGGCGTGGCGGATACCGGCCTTTGCCAGCCCACGCGGAACCGAATCCTGCTCCTCGTCAAAGGCTCCCTCCAACTTGGCGCGGCGCCGGCGGGTGACACCGACTTCGATTTCACGCCGGTCGACTTTCTCGCCCGCGCCGTTGTGCGCTGCACGACCGACCCGCAACGGGAATTGCGCGTGTTCCATCTCCAGAATCCGACCCCGCTGACCTGGGAGGACTATCTCGGCGCGCTGGCGCAATGCGGCTACCCGCTGACGCTCGAAGAGCCATCGGACTGGCGCAAGCGATTGACCTCGATCGACGAGAGCAATGCGCTGTTCGATGTCGTGGCGTTCTACCTCGACGACAGTCAGGAAGACATCGGGGATATGTCACGCATTGCCCATCGGCAAACCGCTGAAACGCTCGCGCGACTGGGCGTGGCGTACCCGCGCAAGGACTCCCGATTGCTCGCCCGGCACTTCGGCTATCTGATCGAGAGCGGCTTTTTACCCGCGCCGGCCGAGGGCGACACCCGGCGTATCGAACGCGAGACGGATATGGCTTCCGCAGTCTGATCGCCATGCATCGTGACTTTGCTGTTTTCGTGCTGTTCCTTCATATCTCAAGGAGTTCATCATGCTGCAAAAAGTCCGCACCGAGCTGCAACCCGACACGTTGATCCACAACCTCACGACCACGGTGCATGCCGGTGTCGCGGATCTGAACGCCCCTGCCCGCAAGGTGTGGGATGTGGTCGGCCGCTTCGACGGCTACAACCGTTTCGTCACCGGCCTTGAATACATTCAGATGACAGGCACCGCGACCGGCCCGCGCTCACTGCGCCACAAGCACTTTACGGGGGGCGATCTGGTGGTCGAGCAACTGAACACGCGCGACGACGCGGGCATGACGATGAGCTGGACGCTGATCTACACCACGTTCGACATCGGCAACATGTGGGCGTCGATGGAAGTCGTGCCGCGTGGCGATAATGCCTGTACCGCCACCTACCGCATCGTGGGCGAGGCACGCTCCGGCAACCCGAAGGACCAGGCGGCGTTCGACACCTTCGCCGTCGGCTTTCTGAAGATGGCCATGGACAATCTGCGCAAGATGTTCAACGGCGGCTGATCGGCAATACGGTCCCCGGTTCGGGCGGCAATTCGGCACAGCAGCCCTTCAGCGTCCCGGTCATTCGGCAATCGGACCGCGCTAACCCTGCCCTCGCAGCGCGTGCTGCGGGGGCGCTCCCCTTCCCTTTCGCTTCGTCACGGACCGCACCATGGACAGACACATCCCGCCCGCTGGGCGCTGGCAACTCGCCTCGCGCGCGCGCCACATGAAGCCCTCGTCGCTGCGCGAATTGCTCAAGGTGGCCGAACGACCCGACATCATTTCATTCGCGGGCGGACTCCCCTCTCCTCATGCGCTACCTGTCGAGCGATTGACCACGGCGGTCGAGCGTATCTTGCGCGACGACGCCGTCGGGGCGCTGCAATACGGTCCGTCCGAAGGCTATACGCCGCTGCGCGAAGCCATTGCCGAGCGGCTGTCGCGTCAGGGCGCATCGGTGAGCCCCGCACAGGTGCTCATCACGACAGGCTCACAGCAGGCGCTGGACCTCGTCGCACGCGTACTCATCGATCCCGGCAGCCGCGTGCTGATCGAGACACCCACGTATCTCGGCGCGGTTCAGGCCTTTGCCCAGTACCAGCCAGTATTCGACGAAGTGCCGACCGACGCCGCCGGCCTGATGCCCGAGTGCCTGGACGAAGCCGCCATGCGCGACGCCCGGTTGCTCTACATCCAGCCCAACTTTCAGAACCCCACGGGCCGCACACTCCCTCTCGAGCGCCGCAAGACGCTGGCCGCCCGGGCAAAGCGCCAGGGTTTGTTGATGGTAGAAGACGACCCGTACGGCGAACTGGTCTATAGCGGCGTGACACCACCGTCGCTGCTCTCGATGGCCCCCGACGACGTCATCCATCTTGGATCTTTTTCCAAGGTCATTGCACCCGGCCTGCGCGTGGGCTACCTCGTCGCCCCGGAAGAACTCATGATCAAGCTGTTGCAGGCAAAGCAGGCGAGCGATCTGCACACGACCGGCATCACGCAACGGTTGGCGCACGCCCTGCTCACAGACGGCGAGTACGACGCGCATCTCGAGGCCATCCGGCTGCGCTACCGGGCGCAGTGCGCGCTCATGCTCAAGTGTCTGGCCGAGCACATGCCTGACGGCGTCTCGTGGACGCGCCCGGCAGGGGGCATGTTCCTCTGGGTCACGCTACCGTCGCAGATCGACAGCGCCACCCTGTTCGAAGATGCACTGGCCTGCGGCGTGGCCTTCATCCCCGGCGCGTCGTTCCACGCGATGTCTCCGAAGGAAAATACGATGCGTCTGACGTTCGCGACAGCCACGCCGGCCCAGATCGAAACAGGCATCATGCGTCTCGCCAAAACCATCGAGGCACGACTGAAAAAGACAGTACCGTGTCTCGTCACGTCTTGAGCGCTTCCCAATGGATTGGCTCAGGCACCGCTGTGATCGCTGTCGACGGCATCACATCGATGCCGCCGCCGACACCGTCTATGCGCATATGCGCTTCGCGTGAGCTATGCGCACGCCTGGAGGGCGGCGTCCGAGGGTTCGAAGCGCCCGAGGTGTTGCGCCGTCTGCACAAAGCGCGGCACGCAGGGGTTGCGGCTCGTCTTGTTCCACACAAGCGCCACGTCGATATGCGGCGCGTGCAGTAGCGGAACGAACAGCACGTTTTCCGCGCGCGTGCTGCGCATCGAGCTATGCACGAGCGCCACCCCCAACCGCTGCCCCACAAGATTGACGATCGTCTGCTGAAAATTGGTTTCGAGCCGCACGTGCGGCGTGAAGCCCGCCTGGCGGCAATGATCGGTAATGGTGTTGTGGATGAACGGAGACGCCTCACGTGGCGAAATGATGAACGGGTCGTCCCTTAGCTCACCGATGGAAATGGCTGAGCGTGCCGCCAGCCGATGACCGGCAGGCAGGGCCGCGACGAGTGGCTCACGGAAGATGGTCTCGGTGCATAGCTCATCGCTGGCGTCTGACGAATACATGATGCCCACGTCGAGCCGGCCGCAACGCAGTTCGTTGGCAAGCTCCGTCGGAATCGTTTCCTTGAGTTTCACCTCGATACGCGGAAATGCCGCAGCGAAATCGCGCGTGAGTACGGGCAGCACGCTGCAAGCCACCGCAAACATGAAACCGGCGCAAAGCACACCGGTCTCGCCCACTTCTGCTGCACGGGCGTGAGAGCGCGATTGGTCAAGCGTCGCCAGGACAGAGCGTGCGTCGCGATAGAACCGCTGCCCTGCGGACGTCAGGCTCACGCTGCGCTGCGTTCGTTGAAACAGCACGACCCCCAACTCCTCTTCGAGCATGGCGATCTGTCGCGACAACGGTGGCTGCGAGATGTGCAGCAGATTCGCCGCGCGTCCGAAGTGAAGTGTTTCAGCCAGTACTACGAAATAGCGGAGTTGCCTCAGTTCCATGGAGCCTGCCCCTGTAAAGAACATCGGTTTCTATTCATAGCGAACCCGTATCAGTCGTCACATCATATGGTATTGGAGACCTCTCGCGAATCGAACTATGCTTGCTCTTGCTTTATGGAGCACCCCCCACCACGGGAATCGCCATCATGCGATATTGCGCCGCCAAACGCAGCGCTCGCCCATTCCTATAAAGTCAATGAGAGACGCTATGTACGCCCACGATCCGCTGGACCGTTCAAATGCAAACTTTCAGTTGTCCTTACGTCCACCTCTCGACCAGCTCTGCGGTCAAGACCCCGTCATGTTGGCCACCCTTTCACGCGCCCGCATGCTCATCGATCGTCAACTCCCTATCCTGATTCTCGGAGAAACCGGCACCGGCAAGGAATACCTCTCAAGGGCCTTGCATGACTACAGCGCGCGCAGACGCGCAAGCATGATTTCGGTCAATTGCAGCTCGATTCCGGAGAATCTCATCGAAAGCGAGCTGTTCGGCTATCGCCGCGGCGCCTTCTCCGGCGCGCTGAATTCGGGCATGAAGGGCAAGGTCGAACAGGCCGACGGCGGCACCCTGTTTCTCGACGAGATCGGCGATATGCCGGCAGCGCAGCAAACGCGCTTGCTGCGGGTGTTATCCGAGCGGGAAGTCACGCCCATCGGCGCAACGCATCCCGTCGCCGTCGACCTGCAACTCATTTGTGCGACGCACCAGAACCTCGAAGCCCGTGTGCAGGCCGGATCGTTTCGCGAAGACCTTTACTACCGGATTGCCGTTGGGATCGTGAATCTTCCCCCACTACGACTACGACAGGATCGCGCGTGGCTGCTCAACCTCATGTTCGTGACGGAGTCGCGCGGCAACGCCAATCTGGACTCGCTCGATAGTGAAACGCGCGAGTTGCTGCTGACTTACGCGTGGCCCGGAAACCTGCGTCAGATGCGCGCCGCCGTTCAGTACGCCTGCGCCGTCAAGACCGACGACACCATCCGGTTGCGCGATCTTCCGGCCAATCTTGTGCGCACTGCAACGTCCGCCGCGACCGCCATCGCCCCAGCGCAGGTCACCATCCCGGCGGCGCCGCTCGACTCGCTCTCGCCTATCGCCCACGGCGAGCGCGAGATCATCATCCGCGTGCTTTCCTCGCGTCGGTGGAACATTTCGGCCGCCTCGCGCGAGTTGGGCATCTGTCGCACGTCGCTCTATCGCAAGCTGCGCGAACTGCATATTCCCCATGTTCGCGACATGGGTAGCGACGTCTTGCTCGGTCCGCAGCGCTGAACCCACGAACCGCAGATGCAAACGGGCCTCGCCCCGTCTGCATCCGCTCCCCACACGGCTTACGCCCGGTCCGCCAGCAACGCCATCATTGCCGTTTCCTTGTAACGCGGGCCAGTCGTTGTACCCGCGGAAAAGTGCGCATCGAGCGCCTTCATAATCGCAACGTCGACATCCGCCTGCGCGGACGCGAGGTTCTCTTCCAAACGCTCGATACGACGGGTTCCGGGAATCGGCACGATGTCGTCACCTCGCCAGAGCAACCAGGCGAGCGCCAATTGCGCGGGCGTGACACCCGCTTTCCCGGCATAGTCGGCCAGCGTTCTGGCGAGCCGCAGGTTCGCTTCGAAATTCTCGCCTTGCACACGCGGGTCCGACGTGCGGCGCGAGTCGCCTTCCGGGAACTCCTCGGCGCGTCGTGCGGTGCCCGTCAGAAAACCACGACCGAGCGGTGCGAACGGCACGAGCCCCACGCCGAGTTCGCGCAAGCAGGGCAGGATCGACGCTTCTATGTCGCGGTGCCACAACGAATATTCGCTTTGCAGCACGCTCACGGGGTGCACGGCGTGAGCGCGACGAATCGTGCGTTCGCCCGCCTCGGACAGGCCGAAATAGCGCACCTTCCCCGCCTTGACGAGGTCGCCGACCGTGCCGGCAACGTCTTCGATCGGCACGTCGGGATCGACACGGTGCTGATAGAGAAGATCGATGTAATCGGTTCCCAGCCGCTTGAGGCTTGCGTCGACCACGTCCCGAATGTGAGACGGCTGGCTATTCGCACCGGTCACGGC
>JARLJF010000164.1 GCA_031291335.1 Pandoraea sp.
GTGACGATCTGGCCGAAGCCCATCGCCACCGTCCACGACACCACCTTCACACCGGCCGGCGGAAAGCGCTCCCACCATTCGGCCGCCTTCAGCCGTTCCTGAAAATCGTCGAGATTGTTCGACTGGTCATGACGCAGGAACACCGTCAGCAGCATCGTTTCCGGCTGCGCCGCCACCGTCGCGTCCGGGGAATCGGTAACGTGTCCGCTCATGGGTCGTCCCGCCTTATTGCACGAACTGATTGGTGAACAGGTCGGCCGGATTCGACTTCTCGCGAATGACCTTTTCCTGCGCATAGAAGTCCTGAAGCTTCGTCACACGCGCCGGATCGAACGCGCCCAGACGCTGCTGGCCCGGATAGACGTTGCGAGCGTAATAGGTGAGGATCTTCTCGATCTCGGCTTCCTTGCCCTTGTAGGCGGGCACCGCTGCGCAGTACTCCTTCGCCGCACCCGCCGGGTCACGCATGATCTCGGCCACCGACTTGATCGTGGCGCGAACGAACTTGCGGATCATTTCCGGCTTCTCGGCGATGGTCTTGTCCGACGCCAGAATCGCCTGCGCCATCCCCGGGAAATACTTGTCCGTCGACGTCATGGTGATCTTCACGCCAGCGTCTTCGATGTTCTGCGCCCACTCGGGCGTGCCCACCATCACCTCTGCCTTGCCCGTCGCCACCTGCTGCCAGACACCGGCCGGGCCTGCGCCTTGAATGCGGGCGTCGTTACGTGTGAGCCCCGCGGAAGCGAGCAGGCCGAGCGTGGCGTAGAAGCCGGTGTCCTGATAGGCCAGCACGGTGATCGTCTTGCCCTTCAGGTCGGCAGGCGACTTGATGTTGGCGTCGTCGCGCACAACCAACTGGTGCAGCGTGCGACCGCCCAGCAACGCCACGCCCTTGATGGGAATGCCGTTCGGACGCAGCACGATCGGCGTGTCGCCGAGACCACCGCCCAGATCGCCGTTACCGGAGGCGAGTTGCTTGCCGACGTCGGCACCGCCCTGCACAGTCAACCAGCGCACCGACAGCCCCTCGGCCGCGTAGTACCCCTTCTTCTCGGCGAGCATCAGCGGCGCAAAGGCCGGCAGGTTCGCCGGAGCCGGAAGCAGATAGGTGATCTGCTGGGTCGCCGGCTGGGCCATGACCGGCGCCGCCAGACTCGTGAGGGCGGCCACGGCACACAGGCCAGCCGCCAGACGCGCGCGGCGCGCCAACGATGCACGGAAAATCGACAACATATCTCTGCCTCGCTCAAGTATCGGATTGCCGCGATGCCCCGAGCATCACGGCTTGCGTTGCCACTACCTGTCGTTCACACCCGGCCCGCCCACGCGAGCGGGTTGTCGTTCATGCCCCAATAGAGGCTCTTCTGGTTCGTGTACTCCAGCAGCCCCAGACGCCCCTTCTCGCGACCCATGCCGCTCTCTTTCCAGCCACCGAACGGCGTCGAGATCGAGAACTGCTTGTAGGTATTGATCCAGACAGTGCCGGTTTCCAGCGCACGCCCCATACGCCAGGCGCGCTTGTAGTCGCGCGTCCAGATGCCGGCCGCCAGCCCATAGACGCTGTCGTTCGCCTCGGCGAGCAGGTCGTCTTCGTTCTCGAACGGCAGTACCGCCAGCACCGGCCCGAAGATTTCTTCCTGCACCATGCGCGCCTGATTCGTCAGCCCCGCGATGATGGTCGGCTGGTAGAAGTAGCCCTTCTCGCGGCCATCGCCCGCCGGACGCTCGCCGCCGCACAGCAGGCGACCGCCCTCTTCCAGTCCGATGGCGACATAGCGTTCGATGGATTCGCGATGCGTCGACGTGACGAGCGGCCCCATCTGCGTGTCTTCGCGCAGCGGATCGCCGACGCGCAACTGCTTCGCGCCCGCCACGAGCCGCTCGACGAACGTGTCGAAGATCGCCTTGTGGACGAACAGGCGTGAGCCAGCAATGCAAGACTCGCCCGACGAGCTGAAGATGCCGTACAGCACCCCCGCCACGGCGTGATCGATGTCGGCGTCTTCGAACACGATGGTCGGCGACTTGCCGCCGAGTTCGAGCGAGACGGGCATGAGCTTGTCAGCCGCCAGTCGCGCGATGCCGCGACCGACCTCGGTGCCGCCCGTGAAAGCGACCTTCTTGACCTTCGGGTGGCGCACCAGAATGTCGCCGATGACCGAACCCTTGCCCGGCAGCACCGACAGCACGCCACGCGGCACGCCCGCCGCTTCGCAGATGCGTCCGAGTTCCAGCGAAGCGAGCGGTGTGACTTCCGCGGGCTTGAGCACCACGGCATTGCCCGCGGCAAGCGCCGGAGCGAGCTTCTGTGCGTCCGAGGCGATCGGCGAATTCCACGGCGTGATGGCGGCCACGACGCCGAGCGGCTCATGCACGCTCATGCTCAGGTAATCGCCGCGCGAGGGCGTCAGCGTCTCCTCAAGCGTTTCCAGGCACGACGCGAAGTAGCGGAACGTACCCGCCGCGCTCGCAACAAGGGCGCGCGTCTCACTGATCGGCTTGCCGTTATCGCGACGTTGCAGATGCGCGAGCGCTTCCGCGCGTTGCGTAATGCCGTCGGCCACGCGGTGCAGCACAGCGGCGCGCTGATGCGGCTTCAACCCCGCCCAGTCGGCACGACGCCACGCCGCGTCAGCCGCTTCCACGGCTTCGACGGCGTCCTCGGCGCCCGCCGCCGCGATCTCGGCGTTCACGCTTTCGTCGGCCGGATACAGGCTCTGATAGCGCTTGCCGGTACCGGCACGCCACTCGCCGCCGACCAGAATGTCGCTCGAAAACCCTTGCAGCAAATCTTGATGGCTCATGAGATTCGTCCTGCTAGATCACACAGTTCGCAACGCGATTACGCAGCGCGCGAATCGCGGAATAAGCGGTCAACGCCGACGTCTTGGGGTTGTCCGGCAACGGCTTGCCGCACATCTCCAGCGACATCTCGCCGAACGCGCCGCGTACCGCGATGTGATGCACATTGCGCGTGGTCGCCGGATCGGCGATCAGTCGTACGCGCGTCGCATCGAGCCCGAGGCCGGCGATGGCCACGGTGGCCGCCACGTTCGCGTTCTTCGGATACAGGCGCGCGGCATCACGGGCGCTGCCTTCGAAGATCACGGTCGCCGTGGTGAGCGTCGCGAGATCGCAGACCTGTTCGGCCGGTGTGCCCTGCCAGCCCATCGGCGGCTTGCGGCCGGTGTAGAGCACTTCGTCCAGACCGCCTTCACGCGCGGCGGCGATCGCGTCGATTCCGCCAATGGCGCCGGAGAGCAGCGTGACGGTCGACGCACCATCCTTGGCCGCTTGTTCGAGTGCGGCGAGCAAATCGGTGTCGGACAGCGCACCGATCGAGGCCACTGCGCAGTCGATACCCGACTTGAGCAGCGGTACGACATGGCCTGACAGTGCGCTGTGCCCCGCGCACTCGAGCACGAAGTCCGGACGGCTGGTCAGCGCCTGCGCCGACGACACCACTTCGGTGCCTGCGCGCACACTGGCGCGAACGCGTTCGGCAGCGTCTTCCGGCACGATCACGTGACCCACGCGAAGGTACGGATCGCTCGCGCATGCTTCGTAGACCTTCGAGCCAATTGCGCCAAAACCGATCAGCGCGACGTCAACAGGACGGCGATTCAATTCATGCATTTGCGGGCTCCCGAACCGGCGGGCCGGCAAAATGCGACGCGAAACTGCCGACCGACAGCATGTCGACTTCGAGCAGCACCGGGCCATCGTGTGCGAAGGCGCGGGCAACCGCCCCTTCCGCCTGATCGATGGCGGTAATGCGTTCGTGCTTGAGTTGCAGGCTCGCGCAAAACGCAGCGAAGTCCGGCTGATGGAGTTGCACGTAGTGACGGCGGCCACCGTACTGCGCATCCTGAATATTGCGGATCACGCCGTAGCACTGATCGTTCATCAGCAGAATCACGACGGGTGCCTTTTCCTGCACAGCGGTCGCGAGTTCGCCCACGTTCACCATCAGGCCACCGTCGCCGCACAGCGCCACGGTCTTCTTCGCGTTACCCGCGAGCGCCGCGCCGATCCCCATCTGCATGCCCTGCCCGATACCGCCGCCCAAGGCGTGCACGCCGGCACGCGACGAGAAGACCTTCAGCAGACGGTTGCCCCACGTGCTGTTCGAAATCGTGACGTCACGCACCCAGTTGAAGTCACGGCCCAGCGCGCCTTGCAGTGCCGCGACCAGTTGACGGTACGGTCCGAGACCTTCCGTCACTTGCTTGACGGCGGCGTCGCGTGCGGCCGCCAGATCGGCGTGAAATGCCGGGTCGACCGAGAGACGTCCTTGCAGACGATCGGCCAGCGCATTCAGCACGCTTGCGGCGTCACCCTGAACGAACAGGTCGTTGCGATAGCCACGGCTATCCGCCAGACCGTCGGCATCAACCCGATAGAGCGGACGCGGCAACGCCAGCTTGTACTTGAGCGTTTCGTTGCCGCGCAAACGCGAGCCGACCACGAGCACCGCGTCGCAAGTCTTGTAGAACTTCTCGACCGTCGGGTGGATGTTGAATGCGCCGAGCGTGGCGGCATGATCCTCCGGCACGATGCCGCGACCCTGCACGCTGGTGACCACGCCAAAGCCCATGTCGACCAGACGCTTGACGGCGGCTTCCGCACCGCGCGCCCCACCGCCCAGCCACAGCAGCGGACGATGCGCAGCGGCCAGTTTGTCGGCCAACGCAGCCACGCGGGCGTCGTCATGGGTCTGCACGGGAATGTGCGGTGCCGAGAGATCGGCAGGCCATTCGATTTCCGCCGCCTGAATGTCGATGGGAATCTCCACGCTCACCGGCCCGGTCGGCGCGGTGAGGGCCGCACGCACCGCTTCACGCACGGTCGTGAGCGCCGTGTCGACGCAACGCACGCGGTAGGCGGCCTTCGAGATGGAGTTCAGCATGCTGAGCTGATCCGGCGCTTCGTGGATATA
>JARLJF010000165.1 GCA_031291335.1 Pandoraea sp.
ATGGCAACCGCCCATTTCCGCCGCCCCCATCCGACCGTGGAACTCGCGCGCTGCGTGTTCCGACAGCACTACATCCGCATCATGCAGGCCGAGCGACCCGGCAACTATGCGGTGCTGGTCGACGTCTGGCCTATGGATGGCCGGACGTTCACGAGCATTGATCAGGCCAAGCTCGCGGCCATGCTGTTCATCCGCGATATGGAAAACGACTGAGTCCCCGCAAGTGATTCCGCGCCAGCGGCCCTGGCGCGGCCAACGAGACGAGACCCTCATGAAACATCACCACACACGCCACAGCGCCGCCGAGCGCCACGCCTTGTCCACCCTGCCGCGCCCGGCTGCCAGCCAGCACGTGGTGCTCGACCCGGCGCGCGACCCCTTTGCGCGGGTCGCCGTCGAAGCCTATGCCGAGGCCTGTGCCAGCGAACAACCGTGGCTGGCCGAAGCCCTGCAGCGCCAATACCAGTTGGCGGGGGGCACCCCGTCGAGCGCCGCGGCGCTCTGGCGCACGTTTCACGAAGCACAACGGCAGGCGCGTGACGGGGAATCGTACGATGAGGCGGCCTGGACTCATGTGGCGCTGCATCTGTGCGGGGTGCTCGGGGCGATGAACTTGTAAAGCGGGTTCTGCTCAATTCCCCGGTTTTCCGCGGGGCGTTGTGCTAGGCCGACGAAAACGCGTCGGCACAGGCATTTCTGGCATACTTCGTGCGAAGTAAATTCCCGAAGTCCGCCTGTTACCCCATGAGCAAGTCAGTTGCGCCGACGCGAATTCCCAGCCGGCACCTTTTTGCCAAGATTTTCGGCACACTAATCCTGCTGTTCCCCGCCGCCGCGCTTGTCGTTCCGCGCGGAGGGAACACTGTTATGTTTCTGACCGTCGCGCTTGGTGCCATCATCCTGCTGACGGATCGCAGGCGGGGCGAGATCTGCTCGCTCCTGAAGGTCAGCCCCCATGTCCGGGTACTCATCCTCTCGCTATTCCTGCCGTTCTTCGCCATCCTGACGGTGGAAATCCTGCACGGCAAGGTTATCGCAAACACACTCGACTCCCCGTTGCGCTTCCTCCTCCCGACGGTCGTGTTTTTCGGCCTGCGCCGGATCATCAATTTCATCCCGAAATGGGTCGATCTGACGTTCGGCGCTGGTGCCATCTGTGCGGCAATCATGGCTTTGTACTCCACGGCAGACCTCCTCGCCGCGAGAGCCGAAAGCTCATTTCTGAACCCGATTCATTTCGGCGATATCGCCCTGCTGCTCGGTGTCCTCTCCCTCGTTTCGATCCGTTGGCTCGCCCATGACAAGCCGTGGATCGTCGCGTTCAAGATCCTTGGATGTGCGGCCGGCTGCTACGCTTCGTGGGCGAGCCAGTCTCGTGGCGGCTGGATTGCGCTGCCATGCCTGCTGGTAGTGTGGTTTTTTTGGAACAAACATCCCGTTAGCACGGCTCGGCGAGCCACAATTACCGCCGTCGCCGTAGTTTTGTTGGTCAGCGCCTTCGCGTCTTCAATGGTGAGGGATCGCTTCGAAGCGATTCAGACAGATCTGACAAGCCTTTCCGCCGGCCAGCCCGACTCTTCCACGGGTATCCGGCTTGAATTGTGGAAAGCCGCAGTGAAACTCGTCGAAGCGAAACCTTTGCTCGGCTCTGGCGCCCACGGTTATCGCGACGCCATGCCGACAATGGCAGCCACCGGTGTCCTGACCGCTACGGCGGCAGACTATGGGAAAGGCGAGGTGCACAACCAGATTCTGGCTTACGCCGTCGACTACGGGCTCGTGTTCGGCTTGCTCAGTATTCTCGGCGTCTACGTTGGCCCCGCCTATTTCTTCATCCGGTCGGCCAAGATCCGCCACAGTCCCGTACAGCATCGTGCCGCACTGATGGGGTTGATGACGGCGGTCGCTTTTGCCATCTTCGGTCTGACTGTGGAGACATTCAATCTGAAGGTCACTGTTGCCTTCTACTCGACGATGGTGGCTCTGTTTGCGGCCTTCGCCTATCCTGTCGACAATTCGGTCAACGCGACTGACGACAAGATCCCCGCCGCCCAGTAATAACGCAGTCCCCTACATGCTAAGCATCCTGATCCCGACCTGGAACAACCTGCCGTTCCTCAAGCTGTGCATCGACAGTGTCCGCCGTCATTCCGGCGAAGCGCACGAGATTCTCGTGCACGTCAACGATGGCAGTGACGGCACGCTGGAATGGGTGCGGGAACAAGGGCTGCGCCACACGCACAGCAGCGGCAACGTGGGCGTCTGTCTGGCGCTCAATCAGCTCGCGCCACTGGCGTCGCACGACCAGTTGCTCTTCCTGAACGACGATATGTTCGTCACCCCGGGCTGGGACACCGCGCTCGTGAACGCCGCCCGTGCACTCGACACGCCCATCTATTACCTTTCATCGGTAATGATCGAGCCGAACGCCGGGGTCAGCAAACAAGTGGTCGCGCAGGATTTCGGTACGACGACGGAAACGTTCGACGAAGCCGCCCTGCTCGCCTTCGCCGCGTCGCTCGGCCGTGAGGACGTCAATGGTGTGCCGACGCAGCCCACGCTGGTGAGCCGCAGTCTTTGGCATCTCGTGGGCGGCTACAGCATCGAGTTCGGGCCAGGCATGAGCAGCGACGACGACTTCCTGATGAAGTTGTGGCTCGTCGGCTGTCGCACGTTCCGCATTGTCGGCAAGAGCGTGGTGTATCACTTCGGATGCCGGTCGACGGGTCGTGTCGTGAAGAATCGCGGCAGCCGCGAGTTTCTGATGAAGTGGGGCATGACGCAGGCCGAGTTCAAGCGCGACTATCTCGATCTGGCAGGCACACCGGCAGGCGCCGCGTTGCCCAATGTCCCCCGCCCCAGCGGCAAGAGCCGCCTCAAACGCACCGTACACGGCAGCAAGCCGTATCCGCTCGAAGATCTGGAGCGCTGGGATGCCAACGTGCCGAGCCACCTGAAGCTCGACTGAGCGGCACGGCACATAGCGTCCCTTCGGCTGACGCGCGTCAGCCGTCTTTCCCGCAGGTTCCCATGACCGAAACGTCCGCCCTCAGGCACTCAGTGCCGCGGGTGGCGAATCTTTTCCCACGCGTGCTCGAGGCTTTGTACCGCGCGATGATCGGGGTGGCGCGTCCACCAGACACCCAGCTCCCACACCATGCCGGCCAGCAGCGCGATTACGACCAGCGCGCCGATCGTGTACCAGATCTCACCGAATGAGGTTGCCATCACGGCCTCCCGAAAATGCTTCACGGACGACCAGCGGTCATCCGTGATTGCATTCTAGGCGACCGAACCCGGCTTGCCCGCCGGGTCTGCCCTAAGCCCCGCCGCCGCGCGCGGCCTCGCCCATCAGAGCTGGCCCATTGCCAGTTGCACCCCGAGACTGCTCACCGACACCGCAGCCCACACCCCCAACCCCAGCAGAATGGGGCGCACACCGGTCGAAGCCATGCGGCGCAGGTTCGACGACAGGCCGATGGCCGTCAGCGCGACGATGATCAGGAACTCTGCGGCGTCGTGAATCCAGGGCTGGAGTTCGGCCGGCACAAGTCCTGCGGTACGGATACCCGACGCAATCAGGAAGCCGAGGATGAACCACGGGAAGATACGGGCAAGGCTGAAGTTACCAGCGCCGGCGCGCTTGGCGCGGTATGCCACGATGCCCGCCAGCGTCAGGCAGATCGGAATGATCAGCGTGGCACGCGTGAGCTTGACGATGGTTGCGTAGTCGCCCGCCGCCTTGCTGTAGCTGTAACCCGCGGCCACCACCGACGACGTGTCGTTGATCGCCGTGCCGGCCCACATCCCGAAGCCGAGATCCGACAGGTGAAGCATATGACCGAGCATCGGGAACAGAAGCACGGCCGCAATGTTGAACAGGAAGATGGTCGAGATCGCGAAGGCCGTTTCGTGGTCGTCCGGCTTGACGATGGGCGTGATGGCCGCGATCGCCGAACCGCCGCAGATTGCAGTGCCCACGCCGATGAGCAGCTTGAGCTTGTCGCCAACGCCAAGCAGACGACCCAGCCCCCAGGCGGACAGACCGGCCGCGGTGATCGTCACTGCCGTGACTGCCAGCGACTCGAGCCCCGTGTGCGCCACTTGCGCCAGGCTCAGGCCGAAGCCGAGCGCGATGATCGACCACTGGAGCACATACTTCGAGGCGAACTTGATGCCCGCTTCATAGCGCGCACCAGGCGCGAACACGTTGCGAACGATGATACCGAGGAGGATGCCGAACACCGGACCGCCGATGAGCGGCATCTGACGACCGAGCAACAACGCCACAAAAGCAATCACCGTCGAGAGGATCAGACCGGCCCACGGATTCTGCTGATCCGGCACCAGCGTATCGGGCCGGCTGGCCGTAGCGGGGCGGGTGGTGTGGGTTTTTGTAGTCATCGCAGTCACTCCTCTGGAATGACTACAAGTCTAAAAACTCCGCTTTGATAATAAAAATCGTTATATCGGATACGATATATTCAAATAACCGATAGTTATTTGATCTACCTCTAACTCTCTGAATTGATGGGGTTTTTTACGTACGCCGCCGATGACCACGGGTACAAACGTGCGCCGGGGACCGCTAAACTCTCCGAAGCCGCCCCGAAGAGCGTCCCGCCCCCCTATCCAGGAGACCGTGCCCCATGTCGCAAGCTGCCGATACCCCAGCCCGTCGTGCCCAGTGGTATTTCGATTTTGCGTCCCCTTTCGCCTACCTCCAATTCGAGCGTTTCGACACGTTGCCGCGCTCGCTCGTCGTCGACCTCAAGCCGATCGTGCTGGGGGCGATCCTCGTGCATCTGCAAACGCAGGGCCCAGCCGAGACACCGCACAAACGGATCTTCACGTACCGCATGGCCCAGTTCCGCGCCGAGCAGGATGGCATCGCGTTCCGCATGCCGCCGGTGCATCCATTTCACCCGATCCGAGTGCTGCGTCTTGCGGTCGCGCTCGGTGCGACGCATGACGTGGTGCGTACGATCTTCCGGTTTATCTGGGCAGAGGGACGCGACGTCACCGATGCGCAAGGCTGGCAGGACCTGAGCGAGCGTCTCGGGCTTTCCGCCGACGAAGCGATCGCTCGTGCCGAGGCCCCCGAGGCCAAGGCTGCACTGCGCACCAACACCGAAACGGCAATCGCCGCCGGAGTCTTTGGCGTGCCGACATTTGCCTATGACGGGGAGCTGTACTGGGGCGACGACGCCACGGCGCTGTTCCGCCATTGCCTCGCGCACCCGGAATGGCTGCGCTCGCCTGACGTCGCGCGTCTGCAACAGGTGACGGTCGGCGTGCGGCGCGAACGCTGACGCCTCGGCTCAAGCGGCTCGAAAGTTAC
>JARLJF010000166.1 GCA_031291335.1 Pandoraea sp.
CACCCGGCCCGCTGCCAGCGGTCCTGCCAGCGCCTGCTCCAGCGTCTTGCGGCGCTGGGTTTCCATCTGACGCTGCTTGACCTCCTGTTCCAGCCGGGTCGAGAGTTCCAGTTGCACGCCGATGACGCTCACCAGGATCAGCACGAAGGCGCCCAGCAGCACCGACATCAGATCGCCGAAGACGGGCCATATGGGCGCCGCGGTCTCCACGCCGCCGTCGATTTCCTCGCTCATGCCGCTTCAGCTCCCACGGACGCCCGCTTGCCCGCAAGCTGTTGCAGGTCTTCGACGATCTGCTTCTGCGACATCATGCTCAGGTCGATGACTTCTCTCGCCTGGGCGACGTAGTAGGCCAGCTGCTCGTCACTGCGGGCGAGGGACTTGTCCAACGCGGCTTCGATACGCTGCAGATGCGTGACCAGCGTGGTGTTCGACTCGCCGAACGACTGGACGGCCGCGCCGAATGCGTCGCCCAGGCTCGCCACTTCGACGGCGCTGCCGGTAACCTGCGCGGCAATCGCACCCAGCTTCCCGGTCTCGAGTTCGACCTTGTCGGTGAAACGGGTGCCGACACGATCCAGCAGATCCGCTGACGTGGCGACCAGTGCGTCGACGGCGGAGCGCTGCTCGGTGGACGCATGATTCACGGCATCGAGCAGGGTTTCGAGCGTTGCCAGCAGACGGCTGCGTTCCTCCAGCATTGCGGTGTCGCGGACCATGCTGTCGGAGAGCTTCTGACGCAGTTCGGCGACCACTTCCGCCGCAGCCTTGGGGGCTTCTGACGCGGCTTGCACGAGTTGGGCGATCTCGGCGATCGTGTTGCTCGCGTGCGCCTGCGTCTGGGCCGAGATGTCGCGCGCGGTTTGCGCCAGCACGTCGCAGATCTCCTGCTGCCGGCTTGCCGTGCGCGTACCCGCTTGCTCCCACTCCTTGCTCAACGTCGTGGCCATGGTGCCGAGTGTCTCGGTCCAGGCCGTCAGCCGCTGCTGGTCCCGCTCGGCCAATTCCGCCTGCAGGTTTGCCGCTGCCTTGGGCGCTTCCGCAGCAGCCTGGACAAGCCGGTCGATCTCGGCGACCGTGCTGCTCGCGTGCGCCTGCGTCTGGGCCGAGATGTCGCGTGCGGTTTGCGCCAGTACGTCGCAGATTTCCTGTTGCCGGCTCGCGGTGCGCGTACCCGCTTGCTCCCACTCCTTGCTCAACGTAGCGGCCATCGAACCGAGCGTCTCGGTCCAGGCCGCGAGTCGTTGCTCGTCTCGCGAGGCCAATTCCGTCTGCAAGTTCGTATGCGACTGTCCCACCGTGCGTAGCAGCGACGCCGAGTGCTGTTCGAAGGTCGCTGCTGCCGCCGCCAAGGTTTGCTGATTGTGGCCGGCGAGCTTTTCGCTGACGTGTTCCTGGCGTGACAGCGCCTCGTTCCATGCTGCCGACACGCTGCCCGCCGTGCTTTCCATGCGCGCGGAGACGCCTTCCAGCAGACCGGCCGAGCGTTGCTCGAAGGTCTCGGTGAATCGATCCAGCGACGTGCTCAGGTGCTGAGTGAGCGCCTCGCTCGATCGCTGGTGTCCCTCAAGTGCCTTGTTCCAGATGTCCGCAACCGTGGTGGCGGTCGCCTCGAATCCGCTTGTGAGCCCGTCCAGTTGCCGCTGCACGGCGTGTGTGACGGTGTCGTGCAGCGAGGCGGTCTCGCGGGCGAGACCCGCCATCGTGGCCGCCATGACCGGCTGCAGTGCCGCGCTGGCGGCGCGGGTGCTTTCAGCGACGCTCTCCTTCAACGATTGTTCAACGGACGACGCGAGGCGCGTGTACGCGGCCTCGGCCTTACCGTGGAAGGCCTCCTGGCTCGCAATCTGCCGCTCGTTCAAGGCGAGGCTCTGTTGCTCGATGGCCGCCATCATCGTCTGCAGACGATCGACCAGCGTGGGCATCACCTCGGCTTGCCGCTGCAGGAGCTTGAAGCTTTCCTCGCGCTGATGGGTCTGCGAGTAGATGCGCAAAGTCGTCGCGATGTTCACGTCGAGCATCTGCGCGGCATGGATCCGCTCGCGGCGGCACAACGCCGAAAGCAGCCCCAGCATCGCGGATGTGGCGACGCCCGCAATCGAAGTGCCGAACGCGAAGCCCAGTCCCTTGACCGGTGCGGCGAGCGACGCGCGGATAGCCTGCAAGTCCGTCGCGCTTTCCAGCGCCATGCCGGTGCCACGCAGGGTCGCCACCATGCCGAGGAGCGTGCCGAGCATGCCCAGCAACACGAGCAAGCCGACCAGATACGGCGTCAGCGCCGGGCCGGGCATGGCCACACGCTCACCCTCGACGCGCAGGCGCACCGCATTGCGCAGGCTGGGATGCAACGGGCCAAGCCAGGCGCCCAGGCTGGGCGGCGGCTCGGACAGGCCCGCGACCGCGCGCGCCAGCGTGGAAGTGGCCTCGCCGTAGCGTTGCAGTTCGAGCGCGCCCGCCACGTAGCAGGCGCCAATCAACATCGTGACAGCCAGCGCCAGCGAGTTCGAGCCGACATAGCCAACACCGATCCAGCACACCGCGGCCAGACCTACCAGAAAGACAACAAGATTGAGATATCTGGACATAGTGTCCCAGTTAGCGGGTGCGAAGGGCCGCGAGCAACCCTTCGACCGGTTGTAAACGAACATCCAGTTCGGCAAGCAACACGCTCTGCATATCCTTGCGGAACGTGTCCAGCCATGCGCCGGGCATAGCCGTTGAGGCGTCCTCCGAGGCTTCGGCGTCGGCCAGCGTCTGTTGCTCCGCCTGGCGCAAACGCTCGAAGTGCCCTGCAAGCAACCCGGGCACGGCGGCCAGCAGGCTCCGTTCGCGCTCGCTGAGCGCTCGCTCCATGACGGCGTCCACCACCGCGAGCCGGGCCATCGCGGGCGTTCTGGCGGCCAACATGCCCCGCAGGCGGCCACGCAGATTGCCGATGCCCGTCTCCATCGACTGTTGCATGGCCAGGTAGCGCTGACGAAAAACCGCGTAGTCAACCGGCGCATCCACAGGGGCTCCTTGAGGGAGCACGTGCGACGCGGGCCCACGACGCCTCGCGACGGCAAACACGCTATCGCCGACGATGGCATTCGCCAACGACGTGCGCACGCGGGCGCACTCGCCCTCTTCAGCGTCGCCGAAGGCGCGCGCGCCGGCGGCGCCGGCAGGCGGATTGTTGTTCAGCGCCGAGGACAACGCGATCGCGTCGGTCCAGCCGAGCCACTGGCTTAGCCGGTCCGAGAGCGATTGGCTGGATTCGGGAACATCGACGTCCGTCAGGCGAGCAAGTAAGCGAATGAGCGCCGGGCCACTGAAAGCTGTGCGCTGTGGGGCTTGCACCATACCACCAGAGTCAAAAAAGTCAGCAGTTTACACGCCAGCGGGGTGGGCGATGCAGCCCCTTAATGAGTTGGGCGGCCGAACGTGGGATTTCGGCGTGTCCGACAAGCCCCTCGCGACGCCGCGATTTCGGTCTCCATGGCGGTTTTTGCGAGGTTGTGCGGTGTCTTTCACTGCGGCCATTTCATCCGGCTGTCATGGCTTCACGACTAGGATGCCCCATCACTTCTGTCGCGCCCTGGTCCGGCACGGTACTCGCGGCCCGCATAGAACCGTGCGTCCGCCGTTCGCGTTGGTGACCTTCCACCCCCATACAAAAACACCAGACATGTCGAACAAAAAAATCGCCAAAGATTTGCTGACTGAGCAGGGCGCGACCATCGTCTCGCGCCGCGGGTTTCTGAAGTTTGCCGGCGCGTCCAGTCTCGCGACGGCCGCGGGCACGCTCGCGTCGGCGGCGCGGGCCGCGAACAGCGTGCCCGACGGTACGCCGGAGCAGATCCATCTGACCTGGGGCAACGATCCGACGAACGAGGTCACCGTATCGTGGGCATCGCCGGCGCCGGCGGTCAATCCGCAGGTACGCGTGAGCAGCGCGGGCGAGGCGAGGGCGACGGTGCATGGTGTCCAAAGCACCTACACCGACGGCATCAACGGCGAGGTCGTGTTCACCTATCACGCGCGCCTGCGTGGTCTGAAGCCCGATACGAGTTACGAGTACGAGGTGAGCGCCGACAACGACAGCAGCGCGGCTCAACCCTTTACCGCGAGCTTCCGCACGGCGCCTCGCGGCCGTGCGCCATTCCGCTGGACGAGCTACGGCGATCTGGCCACGCCCAATACCGGCTGGGTGCTGTCGTCGCCGCAGAGCCGTTTCGCGGTTCAGGCCGTCGAGCGATTTCAGCCGCTGTTCCACTTGCTGAATGGCGACCTTTGCTATGCCAATCTGAACCCGACACACCAGCCGGACGTGTGGCGCGATTTCGGCAACAATTGCCAGACCTCGGCGTCGAACCGGCCGTGGATGCCGTGTCCGGGCAATCACGAACTCGAATTTCACAACGGCGAACAGGGCCTCGCCTCGTACCTCGCGCGCTACACGCTGCCCGAGAATCACACGCGCTTTCAGGGACGCTGGTACAGCTTCCGCGTGAGCTCGGTGCTCTTCATTTCGCTCGATGCGGATGACGTGGTCTATCAGGATGCGGCCGCGTTCGTCGCGGGCCCGAGCCCCCTGGTGCCGGTGGCGAGCACGGGCAATTCGCCGATTCAACCGGGCACGTCGCTCTATGTGCGCGGATATAGCGAAGGCGAGCAGACCCGCTGGCTCGAAAAGACCTTGCGCCGGGCGGCGGAAGACAAGGAGGTCGACTGGATCGTCGTGCAGATGCATCAGGACGCGCTGAGTTCGTCCAAAACCGGTAACGGTTCCGACAAAGGCATCCGCGAAGCCTGGCTGCCGCTGTTCGACCGCTACGGCGTCGACCTGGTGTTGTGCGGGCATGACCATGACTACGAGCGCAGCTATCCCGTGCGCGGCTGCAATCACAACAAGGGCACCGATATCGCCACGGGACGGGTGGTCGATACGATGCAGCCGCGGCCGGTCATGTCGGCGGTGTCGTCGGG
Organism: Pandoraea sp.; assembly: GCA_031291335.1. Lineage (GTDB taxonomy): Bacteria > Pseudomonadota > Gammaproteobacteria > Burkholderiales > Burkholderiaceae > Pandoraea. The sequence goes on from JARLJF010000166.1 coordinate 4,969, forward strand.
CGCGTCGACGTTCGATACGAGTCACGGCACCATTCACCTGATTCTCGGCGGTGGCGGGACCAGCGCGCCGTTAGACGTGTATGGGACGGATATCGGTACCGGCTTGCCGCAGGCGCGTATTTTCACCCGGCCGAATCGTCCGGTTGCCGGGACGACCGCGGGTACTTTTGTGCGTGCTGGCGCGGATGCCGTTGAAGATGCGGTCTGGTCGGCGCAACGCGACACCGGGACGGGCTACGGTATCGCGGTGTTCGATCATGATCCGGGACATCCGGGTGGCGAGACCACGATTACGATGAACTACTATCACGCGCCGGGGGCTGACCAGACGCCGACGCAGAACTATGAGTTGTTCGAAACGATTGAGTTGAAGAAGACGCGCAGAGGGTGAACCCAACGCTATTTCATGCGTCGTGACTTGAAGCCCGGCAGTGTCCGGGCGTCGGGGCTCCACGCAAGGTGGACGGCCTGCTCGACGGCTGCCTTGAACTGTGAATCGCTCGACCACAGCGGAATGCGTGTGCGAAAAAAATCCGCCCACTGAAATTCGGCAAAAGGTTCGGGCGTTTTTAGATAGCCCCCTGCGTCGCGCGCGAACGCGGCGATGCTCCGGTACGGGTCGTCGGCGAGGGCGGAGACCTCATCGGGTATCGAGGAAATGGCTCGCAGGATGCCGCGTTCATCGTAGGGATGCACCCAGCGTTTGTCGATCACGGTGTCCCAGAACTTCACGTCCGGCAACCGCGACAGGTCATCCACGACCACGGCGAACGCTTTTTTGATGCCGCCGTCCCACAGCGCACGCGCGAGGTGGTGGTGGTCGATGACGTAGTGTCGGTCGCGCTTGCCAATGACGGTTGGAATCGGCGCGGCTTTCAGGAAGTCTTTCAAAGACTTTGCATCCATGGCCAGAAGGCGTTTTCGTTTTGCATCGACTTCCAGCATGCCCACCGTTGCCTGCAGCGGGCGCAGTTGTTCAATGTCGATACTCGTTATCGTTGCCATAGGGTGACCCTCCGTATCTGGCAGCATTCTACTGCCGCGCTTACGCTCGAACGCTGCGGAGTTGTCAGGGGTCGACCAGCCCCGGCTGGACTCCCTCGGGCAGACGCGGTAGGCTGTAAGTGCTGGGGATTCTGTTTGGCTATGCTGGTCTTAAACGACAACGTGGAGCCTGCACATGGACGTAAGCACGGAAACGCTGGTGGAGTTGCTTCGGGAAGTGGAAGCCGACGACCCGATCGACTATGCGGACCTTCCCTTTGGAGAACAGGAACTCAGGCGCCTTGTCATGAGTTCACTTGTCGAGCGTCACCACCTGGTCGAAGCAGGCAACATGGCGGTCTCCGACATCCATGCGCTCTATCTGCTAAGCACCGCCAAGCTTGTTCTCGAGAACACGGTACTTCACGCGAGGCTGCTTCTGCTCCAGGGGCAGCAGGTCGACGTACAGTCACTGTTGGCTCCGTTTACCCTCAAAGGCAAATCTTAAAAGCGGGGCGCCCGGCTCGGCGTCGCAAGCTTCACTTCTCAAGTTCGGCAAACAGCCAATCCTGAAAGCTACGCAGCTTCGGCAATTCGGCGCGGGATTTCAGCAGGTTCAGTGTATAGCCGTGCACGGGGAGTCCTTCGAAGCCGAACGGCGCCACCAGCCGGCCTGTTTCCAGTTCGCGTTGCGCCAGAAGCAGGCTTTCAAGGCAGACACCCAAGCCGTCGACCGCCGCGCTGATCGACATGAACGAGCGATCGAAGCGCGGACCGCGTCCGATGTCGAGCCGCGTCTTGCGATGCAAGCGCATCCAGTCACGCCAGCCCACCAGACACCCCTCGCTATGAATCAGCGGATGGTGCTGCAAGTCCGCGACGCTGTGCAGGGGATGCTCGCCAGCCATGAGCATCGGCGAACACAGCGGCACGATCGTTTCGGGCGGCAATTCGAGCACCATCGTGCCGGCCGGCTGCAGCTTTCTCGGACCGTAGCGAATGTCGATATCGACCGCTTCCGAGATCAGATTCACCGCCTCTGACGACGCATTCAAACGCACGTCGATATCCGGATTCGCCGCGCTGAAACGCGCGATGCGCGGCATCAGCCATTGAGTCGCAAAACTCGGCGTGCAATGAATCGTGAGGATGTCGCTCTTGGCGGCCCGCCCGATCTCGCGGGTTGCCGCGTCGATTCGTGAGAACGCCGCGGTGATTTCCTCAGCGTATTGCCTCCCGTAGTCCGTCAGGATCACCGTGCGGTGCAGCCGATGGAACAGACGAATGCTCAATTGCTCTTCGAGCAGCTTGATTTGATGGCTGACGGCGGAGGGCGTGACAAACAGTTCGTCTGCTGCGAGCGCAAACGACGAGAGCCGCGCGGCGGCTTCGAATGCCTGTATTGACTTGAAAGTGACGCGATTGTGCATGGCAGCATCAAGGTGAATTCAATTCATCCATTGAGCCATCTTAATTCGTTTGAGCGCGTGTGAGCACGAGATTACGCTTGAGTCACTGGGATCGGCATCACGGCGGCCCCTGCAAAAGACCCATCAGGAGACGAACAGTGACCATCAGCGAAACCGCGCCGTACGCCAAGCTCGCGGAGCACGCCTATCAGATCCGCCGCAACGCGCTGCGCATGGGCGAGGTGCAGGGGCAGGGCTATATCGGTCAGGCGCTCGATATCGCCGATGTCCTGGCCGTCGCCTACTTCCGCGCCATGCGCTATCGCGCCGACGACCCCGAATGGGAAGGCCGCGACCGCTTTCTACTATCGAACGGCCACTACGCCATCGCGTTGTATGCCGCGCTGATCGAGGCCGGCATCATCGCCGACGAAGAACTGGAGACCTACGGCAGCGACGACAGCCGTCTGCCGATGTCCGGTATGGCGAGCTACACGCCCGGTATGGAGATGTCCGGCGGCTCGCTTGGCCAGGGGCTGACGATCGCCGTCGGCCGTTGCCTCGGTCTGAAGCGCAAAGGCTCCGACGCCCGCGTCTACACGCTGTTCTCCGACGGCGAACTCGATGAAGGCGCGATCTGGGAAGGGCTGATGTCGGCCGCCCACTGGAAGCTCGACAACCTGATCGCGATGGTCGACGTCAACAACCAGCAGGCCGACGGCCCGTCGTCGAGCGTCATGGCGTTCGAGCCGCTGGTCGAGAAGCTCCAGGCGTTCGGCTGGTTTGTGCAACGCGTGGATGGCAACGATCTCGCTGCGGTCGTCGCCGCGTTCGATGCGGCGCACGCGCATCCGGAAGCGCAACCGCGAATCATCGTCTGCGATACGCGGATGGGGTGTGGCGTGCCATTCCTCGAAGCGCGCGAGAAGAACCACTTTATCCGCGTCGATGCGCACGAGTGGCAACTCGCGCTGCAGGCACTGGAAGCCGGGAGAAACGTATGAGCGCCGCCGCACCGAAACCGCGTCTGAAAACATCGGCGATGATCGCGTCAATCGCCAGTGAAGGACAAATAACCCGCTCGGCCCCGTTCGGACACGCATTGGTCGAACTGGCGCGCAACCGCCCCGAAGTGGTCGGCATGACCGCCGACCTCGGTAAATACACCGACCTGCATCTGTTCGCCAAGGAATACCCCGAGCGCTATTACCAGATGGGCATGGCCGAGCAACTGCTGATGGGCGCCGCCGCCGGCATGGCGCACGAAGGCGCGCAACCGTTCGTCACCACGTACGCCGTGTTCGCCGCGCGCAGGGCTTACGACTTCATCCATCAGGCGATTGCCGAGGACAACCTCGACGTCAAGATCGTCTGTGCCTTGCCGGGCCTCACGACCGGCTACGGCCCGAGCCACCAGGCGGCCGAAGACCTCGCGCTGTTTCGCGCGATGCCGAATCTCACGGTGATCGATCCGTGCGACGCCATCGAAATCGAGCAGATGGTGCCGGCCATCGCCGACCATCGCGGGCCGGTGTATGCGCGGCTGTTGCGCGGCAACGTGCCGGTCGTGCTCGACGAATACGACTATCAGTTCGAACTCGGCAAAGCCAAGCTGCTGCGCGACGGCGCCGAGGTGCTGATCATCTCGTCCGGGATCATGACGATGCGCGCGCTGGAAACAGCCAAGGCGCTGGCCGCCGATCGCGTCGACGTGGGCGTGCTGCACGTGCCGACCATCAAGCCGCTCGACACCGTCACGCTGCTGCGCGAAGCGCGCCGCTCCGGCCGCCTCGTGGTGGTAGCGGAGAACCATACGGTGATCGGCGGGCTAGGCGAAGCGGTGGCCGCCGTGCTGTTGACCCATGGCGTCACGCCGCCGTTCCGTCAGATTGGCCTGCCCGATGCGTTTCTCGACGCCGGCGCGCTGCCGACCTTGCACGACCGCTACGGCATTTCCACCGAGGCGATGTGCGACACGATCAAAGGCTGGCTGCGATAAGCGATGCACGCAGGCGTAGTTACCGATAGCCAACAACGCAGCAATCCATAAGCTTCACATTCAGGAGATCCGCATCATGTCAGAGTCACGTCTACTCGACGGCAAGGTCGCCGTCATTTCCGGCGGCGCGTCGCCACGCGGCATCGGCATGGCGACCGCCCGCATGTTCGCCGCGCACGGCGCGCGCATCGCTATCTTCGATCTGGACGAAGCCGCCGCGGTCGAAGCCGCGGCGTCGATCGGGCCCGAGCATCGTGGCTACGCGTGCAATGTGACTGACCGTGGCGCCTGCCAGGCGGCTGTCGAACGCACGGTCGCCGATTTCGGATCGGTCGACATCCTGATCAACAACGCCGGCATTACTCAAGCTGCCAAACTACTCGAGATCGATCCGGAAGGCTGGGACCGTATCCTCGATGTCAACCTGCGCGGCGTGTTGTACCTGTCGCAAGCGGTCGTCCCGCAGATGAAGAAACAGAAGAGCGGCTCGATCGGCTGCATGTCGTCGGTGTCCGCGCAGCGCGGCGGCGGCATTCTCGGCGGCCCGCATTACTCGGCGGCAAAGGCCGGCGTGCTCGGTCTTGCGAAGGCGATGGCACGCGAGCTCGGCAACGACGGCATCCGCGTGAACTGCGTGACGCCGGGCCTGATCCAGACCGACATCAACGCGGGCAAGATCAGCGACGACAAGCGCGGCGAAATTCTTGCTGGCATTCCGCTCAACCGCCTGGGCGTACCCGACGATGTAGCCGGCGCGTTCCTGTTCCTTGCGTCGAACCTGTCGTCGTATATCACCGGTGCGGTGATCGATGTGAACGGTGGCATGCTGATTCACGGCTAACGCCGGTCTGACAGGACGGGCCGTCTGGCGGGAGGCCGGCGGCGATAGAGACGCTGTAGTAGAGAACAGACGACCGCGGCGAGCGACACGTGCAGCCGCCGCGGAACAGATTCGAAAAACCATAACGACGCGCGATCCAGGATTGGAGGAAGACACCATGACAACCCGTTCC
>JARLJF010000167.1 GCA_031291335.1 Pandoraea sp.
ACTGGTGATCGAACCGAACGTACGCGCGAGTGCTTTGTATGGTCCTGTTTCACCATCACAGAGGATCACGTATAGCGTCGCCAGCGCACACTCGGCACCCTCCCAAGCACTTAGAGCCGCCCCCACCGCGTGAAATACCTCAGCTTGGCTGGCACTACCCTGCTGCGAAAGATCAGGCGCCTTCCAATAGTTCGGTGCAAAGAGTGTCTGGTCGGAATTGAGGGCGGCACGCGCTTGGTCTACTTGTGCACAAATGCTTTCAAGATTGAGTTCCATTTAAAACCTATTTTGGGATATTCCAGCGATGGTGTCACCGTAAAAATATGCGGTTTTCAGAGTGAATTCAACACTACTCTATAGCGATCCCGTTATAAATCCACATTTAATAAAAGCTCGAATTCCCACTAGTCAATGGTCGCTCCGTGTCCCAAAGCAGCCTTATGGTTTGCGCAATCCGAGTGGCCGAGAAGGGTCGGAAACAGCCGTTTACGATAGCTCTAGGCGGCACGCAAGCGACGTTCGACAGAGACCGTTCGTCGACAATCCGACGACACCGGTAGGCAATCAGGGGGAAAAGTGCTGTTACGTCCGGATGAAATCCACATTGAGTCAGAACGGCTTTCGATTCGGCCATTCTCAATTGATGATGCTGACGACTCATTTCGCTGCATTACCCCTTCGCTTACCCGCTTCATGTCATGGGAGCCACCGGCGAACAGAGAGACATTTGATCGCATCTGGCAAGGTTGGCTACTGACGATCGCCGAAGGGACGGACTTCACATTCGCAATCCGTCAAAAGGCTACCGGGAATTTCCTTGGGTTGGCCGGACTCCATGGTGTTACGAGTACCAGCGCGGAATTAGGAATCTGGATTCGAGAAGACTTCCACGCGCAAGGCTTTGGCCGTGAAGCTGTTGCCCTTGTCGCGATGTGGGCAAGCTTGGCCCTTGGCAGCGAGAGCTTCACGTACCCGGTAGCTGAAGAAAACGGCTCGAGCCGCCGTATCGCCGAATCTCTCGGTGGTGTCATCGTAGAACGACGCGAGACACCGAAATTTATGTCCGTCATCTATCGAATACCTAAGCAATCGACACGCGGCGAGTAGCGAAATATGTTGTGCGACGGTGGCGAGCTTCGCCCCAAAGCGTTCGTTCCCCTCCCCTACAGCAGGTAAGGTGGCACACATCGGGACATTGGTTCGCACAGATGGAAAATTCCAGAGACTCATATCCCGCATCGACGATCCCGGTGCTTGGCGACATGCCGATTCAACCGGAGTTTGCGCATCTTGTCACAGATGCATGCGAATCCATTGCATCAGGGTTGAATGAACTGCTGGATGGTCTTTATCTCTACGGTAGCGTCGCACGTGGATGTGCTGTACCAGGCCGATCAGATCTTGATCTGACCCTCGTGCTAACGCGTCAGCCGTCGGCACTGGAAAGCGCGCGCATCGAGACACTGCGCCAAGGTCTGGAAGCGCGTCACTTTGAGGTAGCAAAAATTGACTTCGACATCGGGACACGTGCGGACGTACTGAATCCCGCCAATTTGTACAGCTGGGGTTATTGGCTGAAACATGAGTGTCGATGCGTTCACGGGAACGATCTTGCCCAACGATTCGATACCTTTATCCCCTCACGAGCTATTGCAGAATCCGTTAACGGCGACTACTTCCAAGTGTTGAACGAACATGCTCGTCGCATCGCCGGCGCCAGTCACCCTGACACAGAAAGTCGCCTCATGAAAGAAGCCGCAAGGAAGCTGATTCGCTCGACGAATATACTCAGGACCCGCTCGGATCCATTTTGGCCTCGCACGCTGGAAGAGCACGTCAGTCATTTCTCCGCGGGATACCCGAAGATGGCCGACCAGTTGGAGTTTTTCCTGACGCAGGCAATAGCACCGCAGACCTCCGCAACACTTTTCAACGTCAACCTGTCGCGCTTCATTGGCTGGATGCAGCGCGAACATCAACGCCTATCGACGGCAAGTTAGGGTCAAAAACGATCTATCGAACATCGCAGACTAGAAGGGGCTGCCTGACATTAAAATCAGGCGCTCGCTCAAGCGCCCAAACGCAATCTGTCGCTTTCGCGTAGCGAATCTACAGGTGGAAATCGCCTGCGGCTTCCGGCAGGTAAAGCACCTTCTCGATCCGAATGCAGCGGGTCCGATCCGGAATCCGCCAGTCGATGGCGTCACCCTCCCTGTAGCCCAGAATCGCGGTGCCGACGCCGGAGAAAACGGACAGTTTCCGGGCGCTGCCGTCCGCGTCCTGCGGGTAGACCAGGTCCACTTCCACTTTCTCGTCGTCCAGATGCAGCACGGCCCTGGAGTTCATCGTGATCACATCCCGCGCCACCTGCCGAGCATCGACGACGATGGCTCGCTCGATTTCGTGCTCCAGTTCAACCACATCAGGGCCTTGCTCCAGCGCCACCAGATTCCGGAGCCGGGTCTGGTCGATTTCAGTGATGTAGATCTCAGAAGGATCGCCCAAAGCGCCTTCGCGCAAGCGCTGCAGATAGCGCTCCGAAGTCATCGCATATGACTTCATCGTGGGGGTTTCACTGTCGAGCAGAAAGCCACAACGCAGGAAGGCCTTCAGCGAGCGCGTGTTGTCTATGTGGATCTTGGCGATGACCTTCTCGGCTCGCATGTCGAAAAAGGCGAACTTCATGCCTTCACGCAGTGCGCTGCCACCGAGCTTACGGCCCCAGTTGTCGCGGTTTCCGATGACCAGGACAATCTCGCAGTCCGCCCCCGTCTTGACGAGGCGCACGAAGCCCACCGGTTTGTCATGCCGGTCGTACGCCATGAAGAACCGGCCGCCTTGATTAAACAGATGGGTGAGGATCGGCAACTGGACCCGATCAACGACTTGTTCGATGAACCGGGAGACATGACGTGAATCGCTCAGATAGCGGATGACGCCCTCGTCTTCCAACCAATCCATCAAATTCAGCGCGTTCGCCCGAGTGATCTCCGGGCACAGAGAAATGAAAGGCTTGCTCATCTTCACCACACTTGATTGCAAGAATAAAAGCCTTTCATGGCTACGGCCATGACGGTTCTTTCGACAAAGGGGCCATTCTAAGACAGTCCGCGCGCGCCGAGACCTTCAACCTGCCCAGATAAGGTTACGCGAGCGTCTGGAACCTCCAGCCTTTCGCGCAGGGCCAGTTCATCCTCAACGGCGCGGCATAACCCTCTGGCGCATTGCGCAACGCCGCGCCTCGGGCAACCCGGCGGCCACCTCGTGCGCCAGCACCTTCCTGAGCCGTTCGCTCAGATCTGGCGCGGCAATCGGCACGAAGCCCAGCCGGGTATAGAACGGCCCGTTCCAGGGCACGTCGCGAAACGTCGTCAGCGTGAGCGCCGCCAGTCCCGTGTGTGCCGCGTGCCCGGACGCCGCCGCCATCAGCGCGCGTCCCAGTCCGCGCGACTGCCAATCGCGATGCACGGACACTTCCCACACGTGCAATTCGTCGCCAAAGACCTCGGCTTCGAGAAACGCTACGGGCTTGTCATCTTGATCGACGGCCACCCAAGCCACGCCCTTCATGATCAATTCGCGATGCCGAGCCACCGGCATCCCCGCACCGTCCGCCAACCAAGCCAGTTCCGGTAGCAGACGAAACAATTCGCCCGCACTCCGGTCAACTCGCGGCAGTGCGGGCGCATCGTCTGGCGTGGCGACGCGAATGCGCGCCTCCGCCATCGTTCCCATCGTCGTCAAACCACGACCTCTTGGGGCGCCATTTCGGTACCGTACGACGCCCAGCGGCCGTCGGCATCGGTCGCGGCCACCGTCGGCTTGCACTGCCCGGCGGTCTCGTCGAGCCCTTGCAGCAACGGGCAACGCTCAAAGAGTTCAGCGATGAAGTCCACAAATACGCGAACTTTGGGCGACAAATGACGATTATGCGGATAGACGGCCGAAATCGGCATGGGCGGCGGTTTCCACTGATGCAGCACCTCGACCAGTTGGCCCGATTGCAGATACGGCAGCGCCATGAAGCGCGCCAATTGCACAGTGCCAAAGCCCCCCAGCCCAAGTTGCAGATAAGCCTCGGCATCGTTGACCGCGACCGAACCCTGCATGCTGATTTCGACTTCCTTGCCGTCCACAAGGAATTGCTCTTCGATCACGCGCCCCGTGCGGCTCGAGAAGTAATGCACCGCCGTGTGCCGTTGCAGGTCGTCGAGCGTATGCGGCATGCCCATGCGCTCCAGATACGCCGGCGACGCGCACGTCAGACTCTGGAACATGCCCACGCGTCGCGCGACAAGGCTCGAATCCTGGAGCGTGCCGACACGCAACACGCAATCGACCCCTTCCTGAATCAGATCGACGGGCTTATCCCCCATGCCGACCATGAGTTCGATTTCCGGATAACGGTCGTGAAACTCGCACAGCGACGGCAGCACCACGAGCTTGCCGAGCGAGCCCGGCATGTCGATGCGCAGCTTGCCGCGCACGCGCTGACTGCTCTCGCGGAACGACGATTCCGTCTCCTCGATATCCGCGAGGATTCGCAGACAGCGCTCGTAATACGCCGCACCATCAGGCGTCAGGTTGAGCCGCCGGGTCGTGCGCTGCAATAGCCGCGTGCCCAGATGTGACTCAAGGTTTTGAATAATCGTGGTCACCGAGGTGCGCGGCAACCCGAGATTGTCGGCCGCGCGAGAAAAGCTGTTCGCCTCGACCACTCGCGTGAAGACCTGCATCGCTTGCAAGCGATCCATGATGTTTCCCCATTCAAAAACACTGTTGTACTGGCCGATCCGGCATTTTTGCCCCCGTCGCAAATGCATATGCATATTGGTCGCAGGCATAAGCCAATGCCCATAAGGCCGCCACCGATTAGTCGAGCTGGCCGAACAGTGTTGCCAAATTATAGGCGTTTATCCTAATGTCCGTGGCCTCTAGACTTCGCTCCATCGAATGTCATGAGAGGGGTATCGCTCGCGCGGACCCAAAGCCATATGTCAGGCAACGCCAATTCGCATTCCAGGCAATCGGGGCGACCGGGGCAAACGCACCGGACCGAAGACGGACTGCGCATCGAAGAGGTGAGCATCACCGGCCACGTCGGCCCGGTGACGCTGCGCCTCTACAAGCCCGTCGGCCCTGCCGCCGCAGGCGCCACCCATGACCACGCCGGCGAGCCCGGCGTGGTGGTGCCGCTTGAGGCGCATCTGCCGACCGTGCTGTACTTCCACGGGGGCGGCTTCTGCAAGGGCTCGCTCGACGACGGCGACACGGCCGCCCGCTACCTGGCGTCGCACGTGCCCGCGCTGGTGGTCTCCGTCGGCTATTCGCTCGCCCCGGAACACCCGTTTCCAGCCGCGCCGGAAGACGCCTGGTGCGCCGCACTGTGGCTGCAACGTCACGCCCGCCGCTATGGCGCCAGCCCGCGCCGCCTGGCAGTAGTGGGTCACGACGCCGGCGGCAACATCGCCGCAGCACTCACGATGATTTCACGCGATCGCGGCGAAGTGGCCGTCTCCGCGCAGGTACTGCTCGCCCCCCTGCTCGACCCCAGCATGACGCGCCTGGCCGATGGCCGCACGCCCAGCGATATCGAAGCGAGCGAGTGCGCGCGGTGCTATCGCGCCTACCTGCCGCATGCCACGCAGCGCCTGCATCCGTATGCCGCGCCGCTCGAATCGCGCCGTCTCGCGGGCCTGCCGCCCACGCTGATCGCTTCCGCCGAACACGACCTGCTGCACGTCGAAGCCGAAAAATACGCTGCCGAACTCATCGCGGCCGGCGTGCCGACGCAGGTCACGCGCCATCGCAGCGCTTCCCATCACGGCCTGGCCGCTCTGCCCGCCGCGTTGCGGGAAGTGGCCGCGTTCCTGACACGCCGGCTGGCACCACCCGCTACCGGCTCTACCCAGTGAGTCCATCCGATCTCGGAGATTTCCAAAAATGACCACCCTCGCTCGCAAACCCGTACTCATTGCTGCCGCCGCTACGGTGGCGCTCCTGGCCATCGGCACGCTCACCGTCGTTCGTGTCGACGCCAGCACGCCCGCCGCCCAAGTCATGCCGACTGTGGAAGTGGACGTGGCCAACGTCATCTCGCGCACCGTCACCGACTGGCAAAGCTACTCCGGCCGTCTCGACGCCGTGGATCGCGTCGATATCAAGCCGCTCGTGTCAGGCACCATCACCGCCGTGCATTTCAAGGACGGTCAGCTCGTGAAAAAGGGTGACGCCCTCTTCACGATCGATCCGCGCCCGTATGCGGCCGAAGTGGACCGTGCCGCCGCGCAACTCGCGTCGGCTCAGGCCCGCGACGTCTTCACCAGCACCGACCTCGCACGCGCACAGCGCCTGATCGCGGATAACGCCATCGCGAAGAAGGACTTCGACCAGAAGGAAAATGCGGCTCGCGAAGCCGTTGCCAACGTGAAGGCTGCGCAAGCTGCGCTGGAAGCGGCGCGCATCAACCTTGGCTACACCCAAATCGTGGCGCCGGTCGCGGGCCGCGTCTCGCGCGCGGAAATCACCGTCGGCAACACCGTGTCAGCAGGCGCTCAGTCGCCCGCGCTGACCACGGTGGTGTCGGTCTCGCCGATCTACGCGGCGTTCGACGTCGATGAGCAGACCTATCTGCGTTATCTCTCGCGCGATACGGCCAAACCCAGCGGCGTGCCCGTCGATCTGGGCCTCGCCAACGAATCGGGCTACTCGCGCAAGGGCACCGTGTATTCCGTGGATAACCGCTTCGACACCACGTCGGGCACGATCCGCGTTCGCGCGCGCTTCGACAACGCCGATGGCACGCTCGTGCCGGGCCTGTACGCGCGCATTCGCGTCGGTGGCGGCGAACCGCATCCGGCCCTGCTCGTGGACGAAGCCGCTGTCGGCACGGACCAGAGCAAGAAGTTCGTGATGGTGGTTGATCCGCAAAACAAGGTGCAGTACCGCGAAGTCCAGTTGGGCGAGCGCCACGGCGGTCTCGTGGAAATTGCCGGCGGTCTGAAGGACGGCGAGCGCATCGTCGTGAACGGTTTGCAACGCGTGCGTCCGGGTGATGCCGTCTCGCCGAAGGCCGTGAAAATGGCCGGCGATACCGGCAATACCGGCGATGCGGGCAACACGCACGATGTGGCAGCCACCGCTGTCGCCGCCAACGGCGCTGCCGATGCCTCGGGCAAAGCCACCACGCCGGCCGCGAACAACGCCGACGCCGCAGCACAGAAGACTTCGCAGAACAGCAGCAAGGACGGTGCCGCAACGCATTCGGCCGCGGCCCAGACGGGTGCGGTGACGAAGACGGCGTCGCGTTCGTAACGTTCGTTCGCACAGTTCGGAAAGCGCGTGCAGGCACACGTATTCATTGCACGCTGAACGACACCCCAGAGTTTCGTCATGAACATCTCAAAATTCTTTATCGACCGACCCATTTTTGCGGGGGTTCTTTCGGTCATCACGCTGCTGGCCGGCTTGATCGCCGTGTTCCAGTTGCCGATCTCGGAGTACCCGGAAGTGGTCCCGCCGTCGGTCGTCGTGCACGCCCAGTACCCCGGCGCCAACCCGAAAGTGATCGCCGAGACGGTGGCTTCGCCGCTCGAAGAGCAGATCAACGGCGTGGAAAATATGCTGTACATGCAGTCGCAGGCCAACAGCGACGGCAACCTCACCACGACCGTGACCTTCCGTCTGGGTACCGACCCGGACAAGGCGCAGCAGCTCGTGCAAAACCGTGTCTCGCAAGCGCTGCCGCGCCTGCCGGACGACGTGCAGCGCCTTGGCGTGACGACCATCAAGTCCTCGCCCACGCTCACGATGGTGGTGCACCTGATCTCGCCGAACGATCGCTACGACATGACCTACCTGCGCAACTACGCGCTCATCAACGTCAAGGATCGCCTCTCGCGTATCAAAGGCGTGGGTGAAGTGCAGTTGTGGGGGGCAGGTGACTACTCGATGCGCGTGTGGCTCGATCCGGCCAAGGTCGCCCAACGCGGCCTGACCGCATCGGACGTGGTGAAGGCCATTCGCGAGCAGAACGTGCAGGTGGCTGCCGGTGTGATCGGCGCAACGCCGGCCGGCCCGAATACCCCGCTGCAACTGAACGTGAATGCGCGCGGCCGTCTGAACACGGAAGAAGAGTTCCGCGACATCATCCTGAAGACGTCGCCTGACGGTGCCGTCACGCATCTGAGCGATGTGGCCCGCGTGCAACTCGACGCTTCGTCCTACAGCCTGCGCTCGTTGCTCGACAACAAGCCGGCCGTGGGCCTCGGTATCAACCAGTCGCCGGGCGCAAATTCGCTGCAAATCTCTGACGATGTCCGCGCCGCGATGGCCGACCTGCAAAAGGACATGCCGCCGGGGGTGGAGTACCGCATCGAGTATGACCCGACACAGTTCGTGCGCTCCTCGATCAATGCCGTGGTGCACACGCTGCTCGAAGCCATCGCTCTGGTGGTGCTGGTGGTGATCGTGTTCCTGCAAACGTGGCGCGCATCGATCATCCCGCTGCTCGCCGTGCCGGTGTCGATCGTGGGGACGTTTGCCCTGCTGCTTGGCTTCGGCTACTCGATCAACGCGTTGTCACTGTTCGGGATGGTGCTGGCCATCGGTATCGTGGTCGACGATGCGATTGTGGTCGTCGAAAACGTGGAACGAAACATCGCGGCCGGACTGTCACCGAAAGAGGCGACCTATCAGGCCATGCGGGAAGTGAGCGGGCCGATTATCGCCATTGCGCTCACGCTGGTGGCCGTGTTTGTGCCGCTCGCCTTCATGTCGGGTCTGACGGGCCAGTTCTACAAGCAGTTCGCCATGACCATCGCCATCTCGACGGTGATCTCGGCCTTCAACTCGCTCACGCTCTCGCCGGCCATGGCCGCCCTGCTGCTCAAGGACCATCACGCCAAGCCGGACTGGCTCACGCGTCAGATGAACCGTTATTTGGGTGGCTTCTTCGGTGCGTTCAACCGCGTGTTCCATCGCGGTTCGGAAAAGTACGGTCAAGGCGTGACTCGCGTTATCGGCCGCAAGGCCGTCATGATGGCGATCTTCGCGGTGCTGCTCGGCATCACGGTGTTGCTGGGCAAGGTCGTCCCGGGTGGCTTCGTGCCCGCGCAGGACAAGGAGTATCTGATCGCGTTTGCCCAGTTGCCCAACGGCGCGTCGCTCGACCGCACCGACAAGGTGATCCGCGACATGTCGGCCATCGCCCTGAAAACCCCTGGCGTGAAGAGCGCCGTGTCGTTCCCGGGGATGTCGGTCAACGGCTTCACCAACTCGTCGTCGGCAGGCATCGTGTTCGTCACGCTCAAGCCGTTTGACCAGCGTAAGGACAAGTCGCTGTCGGCGGCTGCCATCGCCGCCAAACTCAACGCCGAATACTCGAAGAACAAGGACTCGTTCATTGCCGTGTTCCCGCCCCCGCCGGTGCTCGGTCTGGGTACGCTCGGCGGCTTCAAGCTGCAGGTCGAAGACCGTGGTGCACTCGGCTACGAAGCGCTGAATGACGCTACGCAAGCGTTCATCAAGAAGGCTTCGCAGACGAAGGAACTGGGCCCGACGTTCTCGTCGTACCAGATCAACGTGCCGCAACTGAACGTGGATCTCGATCGCGTGAAGGCCAAGCAGTTGGGTGTGCCGATCACCGACGTGTTCGACACGATGCAGATCTACCTCGGCTCGCTGTACGTGAACGACTTCAACAAGTTCGGTCGCGTGTATCAGGTTCGCGTGCAAGCCGACGCGCCGTTCCGTGCACATGCCGATGACATCGGTCTGCTCAAGACGCGCAACAGCAATGGCGATATGGTGCCGCTCTCGTCGCTGGTGAAGGTGTCGCCGACGTACGGTCCGGAAATGGTGGTGCGTTACAACGGCTATACCGCTGCCGACATCAACGGCGGTCCGGCCCCGGGTTACTCGTCGGGTCAGGCGCAAGCCGCTGTGGAACGTATCGCAGCCGAAACGCTGCCGCGCGGTGTGAAGTTCGAATGGACCGACCTGACGTATCAGCAGATTCTCGCTGGCGACTCGGCACTGTGGGTATTCCCGATTTCGGTGCTGCTGGTGTTCCTGGTGCTGGCTGCGCAATACGAAAGCCTGACGCTGCCGCTGGCCGTGATCATGATCGTGCCGATGAGCATCATGTCGGCGCTGTTCGGTGTGTGGCTCACGCGAGGAGATAACAACATCTTCACGCAGATCGGCTTGATGGTGCTGGTGGGGCTGTCAGCGAAGAACGCGATTCTGATCGTGGAATTCGCCCGGGAACTGGAAATGCAAGGCCGCACCGCAATCGCTGCCGCGATCGAAGCCAGCCGCTTGCGTCTGCGCCCGATTCTGATGACGTCCATCGCGTTCATCATGGGTGTGGTGCCGCTGGTGACGTCGAGCGGTGCGGGTTCGGAAATGCGTCATGCGATGGGCGTGGCCGTGTTCTTCGGCATGATCGGGGTGACCGGTTTCGGTCTGGTCCTGACGCCGGTGTTCTACGTGCTGCTGCGCACGCTGGCAGGCAAGAAGCCGCTGCATAGTGCGCACGCGTCGACCATGCCCGCTAACGTCAAGTCCGAAGTCTGAAGGATGCCAATCATGCAATCGCAATGGATCAAACGCAGTCTGGGTGTCTCGGGCCTGCTCGCCACCCTGCTGGTGGTGGCGGGCTGCTCGATGGCCCCCACATACGAAGTGCCGAAGGTGACCGACAAGGGTACGCCGACGGCATTCAAGGAAGCCGCCCTCCCGGCCGGTGAAGCCGGCACGTGGAAGACTGCCGAGCCCTCCGAGGCTGTGGCACGCGGCGAATGGTGGAAGGTGTTCGGCGACGCCACGCTCGACAAGCTCGAGGAAGACGCGCTGTCCGCCAACCAGAACCTGAAGGCCGCCGCCGCCCGCGTGCAGGAAGCGCGTGGCGTGCAGCGTCAGGCCCGTGCGGCCCTGTTCCCGACGCTCGACGCCGGGTTCGGCCCGACGCGTCAGAAGATCTCGCCGGCGTCGCAGTTGCAGCCGGACGGCACGAACATCGCGCCGTACACGCTGTGGCGTGCGCAAGCGAGCGTCGGCTATGAAGTCGATCTGTTCGGACGTGTGTCGGATAACGTCGCAGCGGCCCGCGCGGACGCCGAGCAAAGCGAAGCGCTGTTCCATTCGGTGCAGCTCGCACTGCAAGCGGATGTCGCGCAGAACTACTTCAACCTGCGCGAACTCGACGCCGAACAGGCGCTGTACACGCAAACGGTAACGCTGCGCGAAGAGGCCCTCAAGCTGGTGCAACGACGCTTCACCGAAGGCGACATCGGCGAGCTGGACGTAGCGCGCGCCAAGGCAGAACTGGCCACGGCGCAATCCGACGCGCTGGCGGTCGCACGCCTGCGTGCGGCCTCTGAACACAGCCTGGCGATCCTGCTCGGCAAGACGCCGGCGGAATTCTCGTTCACACCGTCGCCGCTCGCGCCGGTCACGATCCGCATTCCGGCGGGTCTGCCGTCGGCGCTACTCGAACGGCGTCCGGATATCGCGGCGGCCGAACGTGCCATGGCAGCAGCGAACGCGCGCATCGGGGTCGCGAAGGCGGCGTTCTTCCCGTCGCTCTCGCTGACCGGCTCGGGGGGCTTCGAAGCCGCCACG
>JARLJF010000168.1 GCA_031291335.1 Pandoraea sp.
AAGTTCGCGAACAAGACCGTGAACCACAACCAGAGCGTGATTGCGAGGATGAACGGCGCGCTCGCCTCGGCGTGGCCTGCGACGGCCATGCCGAAGAGCACGGTCGTGAGCAGACTGCCGACGTACACCACGAACATCACCGGGTTTTTGGCCTGAGTGAGCGGGTGCAGCTTGCGGAACGAGTCGACGATGGCCGGCTTCACGATCGCGGGGTCGAACATCGACCGCGTGGCCGATGTATGCCCTTCGCCGACCGGCCGGGTGACAGTATTTCCTGAGGTTTGATTCATGAGTGCCTCGAATGCCTCATTTCAATATTCAATGCGCACCGATCATCGCCAGATGTTCGGCGACGGGACCGAGTGCAAGCGCCGGTACGTAGGTGAGCGCGCCCACCAGCAACACCGTGCCGAGCAACAGCACAACGAACAGCGGACCATGCGTGGGCAACGTGCCCGAGGTTGCGGCGATGCGCTTCTTGCGTGCGAGTGCACCGGCAATTGCCAGGACCGGCACAATCACCCAGAAGCGGCCGAACCACATCGCGATCGCCAGCGTGTTGTTGTAGAACGGTGTGTTGGCCGACAGACCGGCAAATGCGCTGCCGTTGTTGTTCGCCGCCGAGCTATAGGCGTAGAGAATTTCCGAGAAGCCGTGTGTCCCGGGGTTCGCAACACCTGCCTGCCCTGCTGTGACCAGCACCGCGAGCGCAGTACCGCACAACACGAGCAGCGGGGTCATGAGGACCGCGACCGCGACCATCTTCATCTCGAAAGCTTCGATCTTCTTGCCCAGATATTCCGGCGTGCGCCCGATCATCAGGCCTGCCACGAACACGGCGAGCATGGCGAAGACCAGCATGCCGTACAGCCCCGAGCCGACCCCACCGAAGATCACTTCACCCAACTGCATCAGCAACATCGGCACCATGCCGCCCAGCGGCGTGAGCGAGTCATGCATCGCGTTGACCGCACCGCACGACGCCGCCGTTGTCACTGTCGCAAAAATGCCCGACGCAACGATACCGAAGCGCGTTTCCTTGCCTTCCATGTTGCCGCCCGACTGCGCGGCGCTCACCTGCTGGTCGACACCAAGCGTTGTCAGCACCGGATTACCGGCCTGCTCCGCCGACACCGTAGCGACCGTTGCGATCGAGAAAGCGATCGTCATGGCGGCGAGAATCGCCAGCCCCTGACGACGATCGCCGACCATGCGTCCGAAGGTGTGGCACAGCGCTGCGGGGATCAGGAAGATCGCGAGGATCTGCAAGAAGTTCGACAGCGGCGTCGGGTTCTCGTACGGGTGAGCCGAGTTCGCGTTGAAGAAGCCGCCACCGTTCGTGCCGAGCATCTTGATCGCTTCCTGCGAGGCCACCGGGCCCATCGGCAGCGTTTGCGTCTGCGTCACGGCGGGTGTCGTCACCGGCTTGCCGGCGGCGTCGACCTTCGGCTGACCGTCCGGGCCGAGGACCGGATTGTCATAGTGCGTGGCTTGCAGCGTGGTCACGTCCTTATAGGCGTCGAAATTCTGGATCACGCCCTGGCTCATGAAGACGCTGGCGATAACCACCGACAGCGGCACCAGAATGTAGAGCGTGATGCGGGTCATATCGACCCAGAAATTGCCGATCGTCTGCGCCGTATGGCGCGCGAAGCCGCGAATGAGCGCAATCACCACGGCAATACCCGTAGCGGCCGACAAGAAGTTCTGTACGGCCAGACCGAGCATCTGTGTCAGATAGCTCATCGTCGATTCGCCGGAATAGCCTTGCCAGTTCGTGTTCGAGATGAAACTCACGGCCGTATTCATCGACGAGTCGGGTGTGACGGCGCCGAACGCTTGCGGGTTGAGCGGCAGCCAGACTTGCCAGCGTTGCAATGCGTAGACAGCAAAAGCACCGAGGGCGTTGAAGCCGATCAGGGCAATCGCGTAGGCACGCCAGTGCATTTCCTTTTCGGGATCGATGCCACATAGGCGGTAGAGCCCACGCTCGAGAGGCGCGAACCAGCGGTTCACGCGGGATTCACCGGCGAGTACGTCGGCCATGAAACGACCGAGCGGGCGGGCCAGCACCAGCAGCACGACGAGGAAGACGCCGAGCTGGATCCAGGCATTGAGTGTCATGCTAGGTCCTCCGGCTTGAATAGCGCGTAGACGAGATAAGCGAGCAGCGCGAGCGTGAGTCCGCCGCTCAGCCAGTACATGGCTGTCATTGCTGCCCCCCTACCGACGCGCAAAACGCGACAAAGCCGACGGTCGTGGCAACGAACACCGCGATCACGCCGAGATATAACCAGTCCATGACAACTCCCTATCGTGTGGCGGCCGGCACGCCACGGACGCGACGCGCCCTCGCATGCGCATGCCAGCCGTGCACTGAAAGATACGGATCAGCGCGTAAAGACGGGGACAAAAGGCATAAAGAGGGTGTAAACAACGCGTAAACAAAAAAGCCCGCCGATATCGCTATCGGCGGGCTTAGGCCTTGTCAGAGAGGCGGAGGCGGCGGGGACTCGCCCCGTGCGCACCTCAGACGCGCATTACTCGGTCACTTGCGACCCTTTATGCCAGACCTCGATCACTTCCTTGCTCGGTTCGAGGTTCAGGTTGACGTTACGCGGCGGAATGGGTTGCTGGAACCACTTGCGCTGGATGCGACGAATCTCGCCCGAGCTGAACACATGAGCGAGGGTCATGTCGACAAAGCGTTTGAATTGCGGGTCATCGCGACGCAGCATCAGCGCGTTGAGTTCCGTCTCCATCGGCGCGCCAACAATCGCAAAGTCCCCCGGTTCACGCGCGGTGGCCCGAAGACCGGCGAGCAGCACGTCATCCAGCGCAAAGGCTTTGGCGCGCCCCGTTTCCAGGGTCATCATCGACTCGCCGTGATCGCGGGCGGGAATCACACGGAACCCGCCCTTATCGGCTTGAATACGGGCGAGACGCTCACCGGTGGAGCCGGCCGACGCCACCAGATTTTGCCCCTTGAGGTCATCCAGACCATGAATATTGTCTTTCTTGTTCACCAGCAGGCGAACTTCCGAGACGTAGTAGGGGTTGCTGAAGCCGACTTGTTCGGCGCGTTCCGGCGTAATCGTATTCGGGGCGCAGTCCAGATCGACGGTACCGTTCTTGACCAGCGGAATACGATTTTGCGGCGTGATGGACATTTCACGCACGCGGAGATTGGGCATATTGAGCGCTGATTTCACAGCGTCGACGACGGCGTAGCAGAGGTCCATCGTATAGCCGACGGGCTTGCCCTTCTCGTTGACGTAGGCGAACGGAATGGCGGCTTCACGGTAGCCGAGCGTAATAAGTCCCGTATCGTGGATTTTCTTGAGCGTGCCGGACAGATCCCCTTTCACGACGGGCAGGGCGACGACTGCGTCGGTTTTGGCGGGGGCAGCGACTGCCATCGAGACCGCCCCTTGGGCGGCAAAGCAGACGGCGAGACTCAAAGCCGCACGTTTGGCGGCACCTTTCCAGTTGACTTCCTTGAAACCGTTCACAGCAAATTCCTATCGAATTAACAGCACGATAGGAATCTACAGACCCGGGACATCAAGGGCAAAGAAACCTTAGTCATTAGCTTATGCAAAAGCGGGGAAAGGGGGGGAAAGGGAGAGAGGAGAGAGAAAAGACGCGGGGAAATAAGCGAAGGGAATGGGAGAGACGGATCGGGGCCCCTTTCTGCAGCGAGTTGGGTTTATGTCTGAGAGGCGGAAAGGGGCCTCGGTCCGTCGTGGGGGGCGACGATGTGTCGCATGGGGGATGGGGGCGAGTGACTAAGTCCCGGAGGGTTGAGAAGCGGTAGAGGCGTCGTGGTCCGAGCGGTTTGAACGTTGAGCAGAACCCTCAGCGTCACCGGAAGCGGTTCCATAGCGGGCACCGGTTTCCCAGACTGCGAGCACCTCGGCGGAGGGTTCCACATTGAGGTTATGTCCAAAGGGCGGCACGGCCGTCTGAAACCATTCTCGTTGGAGTCTGGCCATCTCACCGTTGCGGAACATCTCGGCGAGTGCGGCGTCGACGCGTTGCTTGAATACGGGGTCATCCTTGGGCAGAACCAGCGCGTAGTGTTCGGGCTGGTTCGACAGTGGCGGCCCGACGATTTGGAACGTGTTGGGCGATTTGCTGGTGGCGCGAAGTCCTTCGAGAAGAACATCATCGAGCGCGAGGGCTTGAGCGCGATGTTCGCGCAGCATGCGGAACGCGTCGGCGTAGTCGCGAGCCATCAGCAGTTGGAAGCCTGCGCGGGCGTGCCTTGCGCGTACGAGCCGTTC
Organism: Pandoraea sp.; assembly: GCA_031291335.1. Taxonomy (GTDB): domain Bacteria; phylum Pseudomonadota; class Gammaproteobacteria; order Burkholderiales; family Burkholderiaceae; genus Pandoraea. The sequence goes on from JARLJF010000168.1 coordinate 4,287, forward strand.
GGCGGTCGTTCCTTGCACGACCGCCAACCGCAGCCCGCGCATATCATCGATGGTATGGATACCCGCGCCTCGCCGGACCATGAGGCGGACGTTGGCCGCGTAGTACGGCAGACTGAAGGCCACTTGCCGTTCCCGCGCGGCCGTGACGGTCGACGGTGCGCAATCGATGTCGATCGCATCGGCTTTGATCAGCGGCCCGCGCATCTGCTCGATCACCCGTACGGGCGTGATACGCAGGTCAGGCATCGCCAGTTCGCGTTGCAGCGTAGGCACGATACGCTGACATAGTGCCCACGCCAGCCCCATCGGCTGATCCTTTGCGTCGACATACGAAAACGGGACGGCCGTTTGACGGTAGCCAAGCACAATGCGTCCGCGCTCGCGGATGCGTGCCATCGTGGGGGCGACGTCTGATGTCGGGGCTTGCGTGATAGCACTATCGCCCGTCTCCGGCGAATCCCCTCCGGATAGCGGCAGCGGCATGGCCAACGTGCTCACCCGGGGCAAACCCGGCACCGGTGGCTGTCCCGCGTGCACGATGACCGGGATGACTAACGTCAGTCCGGCGATCGTCTTCAGAGCGTGATGAAGGAAAGTGCGTAGAAGGCCCACGGCAATGGCCGCAGGCGAAGACAACGGGCAAAGAGGCAGAGACATGGTCGACGTGGGCGCAAGGAGGAAAGTGCCCATACCTTAGCAACGCTCCTGCGCCCGTCTTCCCGCCGCATTCAGCTTTTAGGACGATTCCCTGGGAACAAATTCCGACGATCAGCGCGTCTGTGCCAGCAGCGTCTGCAACAACTGCTCGTCGTCGTCCAGCGTCGGTGCCGTGTTATCGAACCGGATCAATCCGGGGAACGCCGCGGCAGGGGGCAAGAAACGACGCACACGGTACTCATCCCAATGCGCGAGCTTGTAGGCGTCGTTCGGATTACCCCGGCTCTCGATACGCGCCTTCGCATACGCCTCATCGAGATCGACCCAAACGACATGAACGCTCACATCGTCATCGACACCGAGCCACGCGCGATCGAACAACAACCCTTCGCGCAATTCGCGGGAGAGCGGCCCGACAACCAGCACGTTCACCCCGAGACGCAGATTCTCCCGCGCCGTCTCCAGTAATCCGGCGTACTCCGGTTCACGCAGCGTCTGCAAATACAGCGGACTGTCGCGGTCATTCGGATTGCCGGTCAGCGCGCCCATCACCGACGCACTGTAGTCACCGTAGAGCGTGTCCTTGTCGAGCAGACAGAACGCCTCGCCGCTACGCGCAATCAGCGGGCGGATCAGCCGTGTCGCAAGCGTCGTCTTGCCCGCTCCCGCATGGCCACAGAAGAAAATGAGGCGCGTCATGACTGCGCCTTACGCTCGAACATCACAAAATGCTTGCGGACCGATTCCACCACTTCGAACACCCCTTCGAAGCCCGCCGGAATCACGCAGGCGTCGCCCGGCCCGAACTCCGAGGCGTTGCCGTCGAGGTCGCTGATACGAATGCGTCCCTCGATCACCGAGAAATACTCCTGACGATGCGCACCGAAGGCGATGCGCCACGCGCCGGGTTCACACGTCCACTCTCCGCAATCGAACTCGCCCAACGCGTCGGTGTAGAACGGGCGTGTCACGCGCTGCGGATTGCCGCTCACACGACGGACTTCAGCGGGATGGTCGAAGATGGCTTCGCCCGCCTGATCGGGAGCGAAAGTAATCAGAGAAGGAGCAGTCATCAGCGTGCAATCAATAGTGAAAAGGAAGTGCCTCAGTTGAGCGCCGCGCTCAGCTTGCGGCGCCAGGCGGCAACCGTGGCCGGGTCAGTCTCCGAGAGTGCGTCGAAAATGGCCAGCATCGACTTGCGGCCAACGTCGTCGCCAAACGTGCGGTCACGCTGCACGAGGTCCAGCAACGTCTGCAACGCCGGCTCGTAAGCACGATCGGCCAGATAACGATTCGCGAGATCGAGTCGCGCTTGCAGGTTGTCCGGCTCCGTCTCCACGCGCGCGAGCAGCTCGCCCGCAGGCGGCAGATGACTCGCCTGCTCGGCCGCCGCAATACGGGTGTTCAGGGCTGCGATGCGGGCGTCGCCGCTGGCCGCCGTGCGCGGCGAAAGCAGCGTCAGTTCCGTGCGAGCACTTTTCACGTCCCCCATGCCGAGCAGCACGTCCACCAGATCGAGACGCACGTCGTCATGGGCAGGATCGAGCGCGAGCGCGGCTTGCAGCGCATCACGTGCGACCTCCGGCCGCCCTTCCTGCAACGCCTGACGGGCCACGCGACGCGCCATCTCCGCCGGGTTCGGCACCACACGGTCGATGAACTCTCGCAACTGCCCCTCGGGCAATGCGCCGACAAATTGGTCGACAGGCTCGCCACCGACGAAAGCGACCGCCGTCGGCAGGCTGCGCACACCGTACTCCGCGCAAAGCTGCGCATTCTCGTCGGCATTGATCTTCACGAGACGAATGCGTCCCTGCGCTTCGGCTTCCAGTTTTTCCAGCAGCGGGCCAAGCACGTTGCATGGGCCGCACCACGGCGCCCAGAAGTCGACCAGCACAGGCACCTGATGCGAGACGGCCAGCACGTCGGCGTCGAAACTGGCGAGATTGGTATCGATCATAGGTTCCTATCGGGCATGGTAAATTGCGTTAACAGCGGCCGTCACTCATAGAAGACAGCCGCCAGCTTGAAGCATGGTAATCGCAAAACTGGGCAAATCGGTACGGACGCGCTTTAGCGCCCCGGGTTCCCGCCCCGGCCGCGCGCCGTCCCACGACATATAGGGAGGCACATGCACGCAGGCCACGGCACGGCGATCTTCTTCACACAACTACTCCTGCTGGTTCTCGTCGGCCGTCTGCTCGGCGAGGTGATGCAGCGCCTGCGCCAGCCAGCGGTCATGGGCCAGTTGCTCGCCGGTGTCGTGCTCGGCCCGTCCGTGTTTGGCGCGCTGATGCCCGCCTGGCAACACGCTGTGTTTCCCGACTCCGAAACCCAGAAGAAGATGCTCGACGCGGTCTCCGAGCTGGGCGTGCTGCTGCTTCTGCTCTCCACCGGGCTGGAAACCGATCTCGGCCTCGTTCGCCGCATGAAGCGAATGGCGATCTTCGCGTCGGCGGGCGGCATGCTGATCCCGTTCGCATGCGGCTTCGCGCTCGGCTGGCATTTGCCCGACAGCCTGCTGCCACATCCCGAGGCAAGACTCGTCACCTCCCTGTTCCTCGGCACAGCCCTGTCCATCTCGTCGGTCAAAGTCGTGGCGATGGTCATTCGCGAGGTTGACTATCTGCGCCGCAACATCGGCCAGATCATTCTCGCGGCCGCCATTCTCGACGACACTACCGGGTGGATTATCATCGCCGCCATCGCCGGGCTGGGCGCGAGCGGCTCGATCGATCTCGGCCACCTGTCATTCAGCCTCGGCGGCACGCTACTGTTCATTGTGCTTTGCTTCACCGTGGGCAAACGCGCGGTCGCCGTGGCCATTCGCTGGACGAACGATCGATTCACCAGCGAAATGCCCGTGCTCAGCGCGATTCTCGTCATCACGTTCGTGCTGGCGCTCGCGACCGACAAGCTTGGCGTGCATACCGCCCTTGGCGCGTTCATGGCGGGCGTCATGATCGGGCAGTCGCCCATCCTCACCGAACAGATCGAGGCACAGTTGCGCGGGCTGATCGTCGCCCTCTTCGCGCCGGTGTTCTTCGGTGTGGCGGGCCTGTCGGTCGATCTGACGATCCTGTTCGACTGGCGCATGCTCGGGCTGGTCGTCGGATTGATCCTGATCGCCAGCATCGGCAAATTCTCCGGCTGCTTCATCGGCGGACGCCTCGGGGGCATGTCCTCGGCCGAAGCGCTGGCGCTCGCGACCGGCATGAACGCGCGAGGCTCCACCGAGATCATCGTGGCGAGCATCGGGCTGTCGCTCGGCGTGCTCAGCAAGGATTTGTTCACGATGATCGTCATCATGGCGCTGATCACCACGCTCATCATGCCGCCAGTTCTACGGCGGGCGCTCGTGCGCATTCCGCTCTCCGAGCAGGAAAAGGCGCGACTCGAGAAGGAAACCGCCGAGGAGAAGGACTTCCTGCCGAACGTCGAACGCATTCTGGCCGCCGTGGACGGCAGCGCGAACGGACGCTTCGCCGCCTGGATTGCCGGGCTGACGGCCGGGGTACGCGGCACGCTCACCACCGTGCTGGCCCCCTCCCCGGCCGATACCGATGGCGGCAAGACGTCCGAGAATGCGCAGGGAGCAAAAGCCTCCGCCGAGAAGCATAAACGGGACGAGGATGAGGATGAGGACGACGAAGACGCGGGCCTCGACGCCTACGACATCGCCCTCGCAGCGGCGACGCTGGCGGTCGCACGCGCACCGGGCACCCCCGGCGTCGAAGAGGATACGAGTCAGAACCACGCGCGCGAGGCCGCCCGGCTGGTGCTGCGCGAGCGCACGGGCAAATCCCCGCAGAAGAACCCGGAACTGCCGCATGGGCCGGTCAAGGAAGGCAAAGATAAAAACAAGGGCGACAACGGCAAACCGGAAGCGCGCGATAACGCCGATGCCGCCGAACCGTCTTCCGACACCGACACCGGCGCGCCGAAGCACGAACCCGTCGGTGAAGCTCACGACGACAAGCGGGTGAGCGAAGCGACCGAGGAAGGCGAATTCGGCGCGAGCGACCCGTCGGACACTGCGCATGAACAGGAAGCATCGCACCCCGACAGCAGTCACGAAGCCACTCGAATTTCCGATGAAATCGCCAAGGGTTACGGTTTCGTGATCGCCGGATTCGACGCCCCCGGTCAAGAATCGGATTCCGACGTCCCGCCGCTGCCGTTGCCCACGGGCGTACTGCCGCTCACCAAAGCGTTCGACGGCGCGATCGGCATCGTGCTCGCGCACGGTGACCATATCCGCAAGCCCGACGCGCCGCTGAACATTCTCGTGCCGGTTTCCGGCACCGACTACTCACGGCATGCCGCCGAACTCGCGATCACGCTTGCACGGGCGGCCAATGCCCCCGTGACGGCACTTCACGTCTCGGCGAGAACGGCACCGGGCATGCTGCACCGGCGCTGGCGCCCGCGCGTATTGCGCCCGGACGCCGCCGAAGCCGCCATGCTGGAGAACCTGCAGGCGTTGGCCGAGCGTAACGGCGTGACGCTGAACACGCGCCTGCTCGCGGGCGGCAAGGTCGACGACGCCGTGCTGCATCAGATCCATCACGGCAAACACAATCTGCTCGTGCTCGGCGTGCAACCCCGTTTCGGCGACCGCCTCAACTTCGGCGCCATCTCTCACCGGCTGCTGGAGGAGCGTCACTGCTCGGTCATCGTGCTGAGTGCGTGACGCAGCGCGCATCCACGGCCACATCCAAGGCCGCTGCCCAATAAAAAACGCCTGCGGCCGATCGCTTCGGCAGCAGGCGTTGGCAGGCTCGAACCGCGCTTAATTGGCGGCAGGCTTGCGCTCGGGCAGCGGAATCCACTCCGTCTCGCCGGGCACGGTGCCCATCTGCTGGGCCGTCCAGGCGGCCTTGGCCTGTTCAATGCGCTCGCGGCTCGACGACACGAAGTTCCAGAAGATGAACCGATCGCCGTCGAGTGGCGCGCCGCCCAGCAGCATCAGACGCGCAGGCTTGTCACCCGCCACGATGCGCACATCGGTGTCCGGCGCCAGCACACCCATGCGCTGTTCCGGCAATGCCTCGTCGTTGACCGTCACCTCGCCCTGCACGGTGTAGACGGCGCGCTGCGCATACTCCGGCGGCAGCACGAACGCTGCGCAAGGCTCCATCTCCACGGCCAGATAGAAAATCGGCGAGAACACCTTCACCGGTGCTTTCTCGCCGAACGCTTCCCCCAGAATCAGGCGCATGTGCACCCCCGGCAGGAAGATGTTCGGCAGCGACGCCGCTTCGTGATGCGCAAACGTCGGCTCGGTCTCTTCGTCCGCCTGCGGCAGCGCAACCCATGTTTGAATACCGTGTACGTCACCGCCTCGCTCACGCACGTCGTGCGGTGTGCGCTCCGAATGCACGATGCCGCGCCCTGCCGTCATCCAGTTCACGGCGCCCGGGGTGATGCGCTGGTCGCTGCCAAGACTGTCGCGATGCTCGATCTCTCCGTCGAACAGATAAGTGACGGTCGCCAGCCCGATGTGCGGATGGGGACGCACGTCCATGCCCTGCCCCGGTGCCAGCGTGGCGGGCCCCATGTGATCGAAGAAGATGAACGGCCCGACCGTCTTGAACGGCAAGCTGGGCAGGCTGCGTTGAACGGTGAAGGCGCCGATGTCGCTCAGATGCGGCTTGAGCACGGCGAGACAAGGACTCGTGGAATCGGTCATGTCGCGGTTCTCCTGCGGTCTTGTGGGGCGATGTGAACCGATTGTAGAGGACATTGCCGGCACACTCCATGACACCTGAGGATGATTGCCAGACGAGGAATCGGGCCCGCGCGCATGCTCGACGCCCATCGAACCTATAATGCAGGAATCCCGAAACGCTTTTCTTCACGCGCTCGTCGCGTGCATCGACCTATGAACAAAGCCTTCGTCAAGGAAGACAGCGGCGACGACGATGACGATCTCGACGCCGGTGCCCCCGAGATTCCCCCGGGCACCAAGAACTACATCACGCCGAGCGGCTACCGTCGCCTGAAGGAAGAACTGCTCGACCTCATCGACAACCAACGCCCGGAAGTCGTGAAGATCGTGTCGTGGGCGGCGTCCAATGGCGACCGCTCGGAGAATGGCGATTACATCTACGGCAAGCGACGTCTGCGCGAAATCGACCGGCGTATCCGGTTTCTCACGCGTCGCCTCGATAACGCCGAAGTCGTCGACACGCGCCGCCAGGAAAACGTCGATCAGGTGTTTTTCGGTGCGGAAGTGACCTATGCGGACACCAAGGGCGACGAGCACAAGATCATGATCGTCGGCATCGATGAGGTCGATCTCGACCTGGGGCATGTCAGTTGGATTTCGCCGATAGCCAGGGCGATCACCAAGGCGAAGATCGGCGACACGGTGCCGCTGCGCACTCCGGCCGGACTCGAACAGATCGAGATTCTGGACGTGCACTATCCGCCGTCAGCGTAAAGACGGCACTCGCAGAGACTTTCGGGTTCTGAAATCAGCGGCAGAGAATGTGCCGACGCGCCTCGATTGACGAGGAGCGCCGGCCGTCTCGTCAGAAGTTGCCGCGTTCGCGCGCCACGCGCATGGCGTGCAGTTCTTCCTGATGGCGCTCGCTCGGGCGCTCACGCGCCACGCGCATCACATCCGGATTCACGCGGATACGGCGCATCACGTTGGCCAGATGCACACGATCGCTGACTTGAATGAGGAAGCGCAGCGTTGCCGATTCGTCCGGCACTACTTCATCCATGCCGATGTGCACGATGTTCGCATCCGACGCCGTAATATCGGCCGCCACCCGCGAGAACACGCCGCGGTTGTGATGCACGAGCACCTTGATCCCCACGTCGAACAGACGCCCTGGCTGCGGCGCCCACGCGACGTCGATCCAGCGAGTCGGGTCCTTGCGGTGAATTCGGCGTGCGACCGGGCAATCGGTCGTGTGGATCGCCATCCCCAGACCGATGCCGATATAGCCCATGATGGCATCGCCCGGGATCGGACGGCAGCACGACGAGAACTGCACCGACATGCCTTCCGTGCCCGTAATGAGCACTGGCGGTCCGACGTTCTCATCGCCGGTACGCGGCGAATCGGGATCGTCCGGGCTATCGGTATCGTTCTCGCTTTCCTTGCCTGACGAGAGCACGGCGAGGCGCTTGGCCATGACAGCCGCCACGCGACGTCCCAGCCCGATGTCGGCGAAGATGTCCTGCCGATCCTTGTTGCCGGTCCACTGCGCGAGCTTGTCCCAGATCTCCGGTGGAATCTCGCTCATCGTCAGGCCGTAGCCCTTGAGCGCCTGCTCCACGAGACGTTCGCCGAGCTGCACCGACTCGGCAAAACGCATCGTCTTGAGGTAATGACGAATGGCCGAGCGCGCCTTGCCCGTGCGCACGAACCCGAGCCAGACGGGGTTCGGCTTCGAATACGGCGCGGTAATCACTTCCACGATGTCGCCGTTCTTCAACTCGGTGCGCAGCGGCAGCAACTCGTTGTTGATCTTGACGGCGACACACTGGTTGCCCAGATCGCTGTGCACCGAATAGGCGAAGTCGAGGGCCGTCGCGCCGCGCGGCAGCGCCATGATGCGCGCCTTGGGCGTGAAGACGTAGACGGCGTCGGGGAACAGGTCGATCTTGACGTGTTCGAGAAATTCGGTCGAATCGCCGGTCTCGCTTTGAATATCGAGCAGCGATTGCAGCCATTGATGCGCGTGCTTCTGCACATCGTTCATGTCTGCGCCACCGTTCTTGTACAGCCAGTGCGCGGCAACGCCCGCTTCCGCAATCTCGTGCATGCGGCGCGTGCGAATCTGGAATTCGATGGGCGTGCCGAAGGGACCGACGAGGGTCGTGTGCAACGACTGATAGCCGTTGACCTTCGGAATCGCGATGTAGTCCTTGAACTTGCCCGGCACCGGCTTGTAGAGCGCGTGCAATACGCCAAGCGACAGGTAACACTGCGCGTTCGACTCGACGACGACACGGAAGCCGTAGACGTCGAGCACCTGCGAGAACGACAGTTGCTTTTCCTGCATCTTGTTATAGATGCTGAAGAGTGTTTTTTCGCGGCCAAAGACGTCGGCGCTCACGCCACCGTCCGTCAGTGCCTTCTCGACGGCGTCGAGAATCTTGCCAACCACTTCGCGCCGATTGCCGCGCGCAGCCTTCACGGCCTTGTCCAGCACGGCGTAGCGACGCGGATGGTAATTCGCGAAGCTCAGATCCTGCAGCTCGCGATAGGTATTGTTCAGGCCCAGGCGGTGTGCAATGGGCGCATAGATATCGAGCGTCTCGCGCGCCACACGGCGCTGCTTTTCCGTCGACGTGACACCCAGCGTGCGCATGTTGTGCAGGCGGTCCGCCAGCTTGACGAGAATGACGCGAACGTCGCGCGACATCGCCAGCAGCATTTTGCGGAAGCTCTCGGCCTGCGCTTCTTCACGGCTGCGAAACTCCATCTTGTCGAGTTTCGACAGACCGTCGACCAGTTCCGCAACCTTCGGACCGAATCGCTCGGCGAGTTCGGCCTTGGTCACGCCCTGGTCTTCCATCACGTCGTGCAGCAGGGCGGCCATGATCGATTGCGCATCGAGCTTCCACTCGGCACAGATCTCGGCAACAGCGACGGGATGGGTGATATAGGGCTGTCCGCTCTGGCGATATTGACCCAGATGGGCCTCATCGCTGAACTGGAACGCCTCTTTGATTTGCGCGAGGTCGTTTTCCTTGAGGTACTCCCCAAGCATGCCCTTCAGACGGGCAATCGAAACGACCTCATGCTTACGCGGCTGCTCAGGCGTTGCCGTCGGACCAAAGAGATGCCGGTACGACTGCTCTAGCAGTGCGTCGATGTATTGCCGCGTGGCGCTTTCGCCCTTCTTTTTCTTGCGCTCGGGCTTCGGCTCCCCCGCTTTGGGTTCATCCGCAGCGATGGACGCGGCCGGTGATTTCGCATGACTCATACGTGTACCTGCATCGTCGAGCGGCCCGGAACGTCACATCGCATCAGTGCTGTCTCCTGAATCAGAGCGGCACTTTCTTGAGCATCTCGATGCCCACCTGACCCGCAGCGATTTCGCGCAGCGCGACAACGGTCGGCTTGTCTTTGTTGTTCTCGAGCTTCGGGGTGTGACCTTGCGCCAGTTGGCGGGCGCGGTAGGTCGCGGCGAGTGCCAACTCGAAGCGATTCGGGATTCGTTTCAGGCAATCTTCAACGGTAATACGGGCCATAAGGAGGTTCCTTCTTAATATCAGGCGTATTCTATCGCAGCCGGCGCAGACTCGCGCAAAACGCGAGCGCCGCCGACAAACGCTAAGGGGTTACTGGTGTTCGCTCGGCGCGTGGATGTCCAGGTCGGTGAACAACGTCTTATGCCGGGCGTACTGCGATGCGAAGCGCAAACGCACCGCAGTAAAGACCGATTGCAGTTGGTCGAGCGCGCGCTGGAATTCGTCGTTGATGATGATGAAATCCGCTTCGGGCGCGTGGGCGATTTCGCCGCCGGCCGCGAGCAGACGTCGTGCAATCACCTTCGGCTCGTCCGTTCCGCGCTTCTTAAGCCGCTCTTCGAGTGCCTCGATGGAAGGCGGCAAGATGAATATACCCACCGCATTCGAAAAACGCTTGCGCACCTGCTGTGCACCCTGCCAGTCGATCTCCAGCAGTACGTCGCGGCCTTCGCGCATCTGATCTTCGATCCAGACACGCGACGTGCCGTAATAATTGCCATGCACTTCCGCGCTTTCCAGAAACTCGCCACGCTTGCGGCGCTCGAGAAACTGATCGACCGAAATGAAGTTGTAATGCACGCCCTCTTCTTCGTTCGGACGCGGCGCGCGCGTGGTGCACGAGATCGACAGACGAACCTCGCCGTCCTGCGCGAGCAGTGCGTTCACGAGCGTGGATTTGCCCGCGCCCGAGGGGGCGACCACCATGAACAGATTGCCGGGATACTCGGCATGCAGGGGCGGCTGCGGGACTTGCGATTGCGCGGTCATGCGACTTACTCCAGATTCTGCACTTGCTCTCGCATCTGCTCGATGTAGAGCTTGAGCTCCATCGAGGCATCGGCGAGTTCCTTCGAGGCGGCCTTCGAGCCGAGCGTATTCGCTTCGCGATTGAGCTCCTGCATCATGAAGTCCAGCCGTTTGCCGACCAATCCTCCCTTGTCGAGGATGTGGCGGGTTTCCTTCAGGTGAGCGTCGAGTCGCGTGAGTTCTTCCGCAACGTCGATGCGCACGCCGTACATCGTCACTTCCTGACGAATGCGTTCGGCGATTTCGTCCTTGCCGGGCGCGGCCGAGCCTTCCGGCACCACGACACCCAGTGCTTCCTGCAGCCGATCGATGATCTTCTGCTGATGGCGCGAGATCAGCTCCGGCACCAGCGGCTGCAGGCCCGTGAGGATCTTCTCCATGTTTTCGATGCGCTCGATGAGGCTGGCTTTGAGCTGTGCGCCTTCGCGCTTGCGCACGTCGACGAGGTCGCCAATGGCGGTGCGTCCGGCGTCGATCACCGCGTCACGCAGCGCATCGGCCGTGACCGACTCTTCGCCGAGCACGCCTGGCCAGCGCAGAATTTCGCCGGTACGCATGCGTTCTGCGTCCGGGAAGATCGCGAGAACCTGTTGTTCGAGAGCGGAGAGTTGTTTGACGGCGTCGAGATTGAGCGCACCGTTCGTGCCGTTCTCGGGACGTTGCACGTTGATGCGGATGTCGACCTTACCGCGCGAGAGCTTGCCAGTGAGCGCTTCGCGCAGCACGGGCTCGCAGGCACGCGCTTCTTCAGGCATGCGGAATGCCAGATCGAGGAAGCGCGAATTGACCGTGCGCAATTCGACCGACACGCTAGCGCCTGCGGCTCCATCGGCATGCGCAATGTCGCGCGTGACGCTGGCGTAGCCGGTCATACTATAGATGTTGTTGTCTTTCATCGGGGTGACCGGTACCACAGCCTCGTGACAGATTTTCAGCGAGGTGATGCAGTTACCGGATTCGCATGCATGGATGAATCGCGATTATCGCATTTTCCGGCCCGACGCTCCGGAATCCGCGTGCGACACCGGGCAGCGCCGCCAAGCTAGACGCGTTTAGCGATACCATTCGGGTATTGCCGCATAAATTCACCTCGCAGGACATTCACTCATGACGCAAATCACCCGCCCGGACGGCCGTGCGCAAGACGCACTGCGCCCCGTGCGCATCACCCGCCAATACACCCGCTACGCCGAAGGTTCGGTGCTGATCGAATGCGGCGAGACCAAGGTCATCTGCACCGCCAGCGTCGAAGAGAAAGTGCCGGGCTTCCTGCGCGACTCCGGCAAGGGTTGGCTCACGGCCGAATACGGCATGCTGCCACGCGCCACGCACACGCGCAGCGACCGCGAAGCCGCCCGTGGCAAGCAAAGCGGACGCACGCAGGAAATCCAGCGCCTGATCGGCCGTTCGCTGCGTGCCGTCTTCGATCTTGAGAAATTCGGCCCGCGCACGATCCAGATCGACTGCGACGTTCTTCAGGCGGACGGCGGCACGCGTTGCGCCTCGATCACTGGCGCGTTCGTCGCGGCGCACGACGCGGTCTCGAAGCTCATCGCCGACGGCAAACTCGAATCGTCGCCCATTCGCGCGCACGTCGCCGCCGTCTCGGTCGGGCTGTATCAGGGCCAGCCGGTGCTCGACCTGAACTACGCCGAAGATTCCGCTTGTGATACCGACATGAACGTCATCATGACGAGCGAAGGCGGTTTCGTCGAAATTCAAGGAACGGCGGAAGGCGAACCGTTCACGCGCGCGCAGAGCAACGTGCTGCTCGATCTGGCCGACGCGGGCATCCGTCAACTGATCGACGCTCAGAAGCGCGCGTTGGGAGTCTGACAATGGCCATGCAGAAGATCGTGCTGGCGTCGAACAACCCGGGCAAGCTGCGCGAATTCGCGTCGCTGTTCGAGCCGCTCGGCATCGAGTTGGTGCCGCAGGGCATGCTTGGCGTCTCCGAAGCCGAAGAGCCCCATGTGACCTTCATCGAGAATGCGCTGACGAAGGCACGCCATGCAGCGTCTGCGACCGGCTTGCCCGCGCTGGCGGACGACTCCGGTCTGTGCGTGCCGATCCTCGGCGGCGCACCGGGCGTGTATTCCGCACGTTACGCGGCACGTGCCGGACGCGAGAAGTCGGATGCCGCGAACAACCGTCATCTGATCGAGCAGTTGGCACCGCACGCTGATACGCCCGGCTATCGCGACGCGTACTACTTCGCGGCGCTCGTGCTGGTGCGCCATGCGGCCGATCCGCAGCCGATCATTGCCGAGGGCCGTTGGGAGGGTGAGATCGTCGACACGCCGCGCGGCGCGCATGGTTTTGGTTACGATCCGCACTTCCTCATCCGCTCGTTGAATCAGACGGCTGCCGAACTCGATCCCGCCGTGAAGAACGCCCACAGCCACCGCGCGCGCGCCTTGCGCGTGCTGTTGGAAAAGCTGGGCCGGGAGGCGTGAGCGGTATGAGTCAGTCCGCGCTACCCGTGCAGAACTTCCTGCGGCCCGGCAAGATCAGCTTGCCGGCGTTGCCGCCGATGTCGCTCTATGTGCACTTCCCGTGGTGTGTGCGCAAGTGTCCGTATTGCGACTTCAACTCGCACGAGTGGCGTGGCGACGGCGGTGCACAGGCATTCCCGGAGCAGGCCTATCTCGACGCATTGCGTCAGGATCTGGAGCAAGCGTTGCCACTGGTGTGGGGGCGTCCGGTGCACACTGTCTTCATCGGTGGCGGCACGCCGAGTCTGTTGTCGGCTGCCGGCCTGGACCGTCTACTCTCGGATCTGCGTGCGCTGCTGCCGCTCGACGCCGACGCCGAAATCACCATGGAAGCGAACCCCGGCACCTTCGAGGCGGACAAGTTCCGCAGCTTCCGTGCGAGTGGTATCAACCGGTTGTCGATCGGCATTCAGAGCTTCAACAGCGAGCATCTGAAGGCCCTCGGACGCATTCACGATGGCGACGAAGCGCGTCATGCCATCGAGATTGCCCAAGCGAATTTCGACAACTTCAACCTCGATCTGATGTTCGCGTTGCCGAACCAGACGTTGGCGCAGTGTCAGCAGGATGTGGAGACCGCGTTGTCGTTCGCGCCGCCGCACTTGTCGCTGTATCACCTCACGCTCGAGCCGAATACGCAGTTTCACAAATATCCGCCGACGGTGCCCGACGACGACGCCGCGGCAGACATGCAGGACTGGATCGCCGAGCGTACGGCATCGGCGGGTTATGGGCATTACGAGGTGTCGGCATATGCGCAGCCGCACCGTCGCGCGAAGCACAACCTGAATTATTGGGAATTCGGCGACTATCTCGGCATCGGCGCGGGGGCGCACAGCAAGATTTCATTCCCCCACCGGGTGCTTCGACAGATCCGTCACAAGCATCCGCAGCGCTTCATGGAAGCGGCGGCGGCGGGCAATGCGGTTCAGGAAGAGCGCGAGGTGGACGTGCGCGAGTTGCCGTTCGAGTTCATGCTCAACGCGCTGCGGTTGACCGATGGCGTGAAGAGCGAGCTTTTCGCGGACCGCACCGGCTTGCCGATGGCAAAGATTGCCAAGGCACTCGCCGCTGCCGTCGAAAAGGGATTGCTTGTTGACGACCCACAGCGTATTGCCCCGACCGAGCTGGGCCAGCGATTCCTGAACGACCTTCAGGCGATGTTCCTGGAGCGCGACGGGAAGTAATCGTTTGACGTAGCACTCGCGCCCGGGTGGCGACGCTTTCTAAAGAGAAATGCGCCGTTACCCGGCGCACTTCTCCCTCCCCTGCCACCCCCGAGCAGGCGGCACGCCGGGATCAACCCAGCACAGTGCCCATCTCTCGCAACGCTTTGCGAATGATCTTGCCGGTGACTGTCATCGGCAATTCCGGCAGGAAGACAACCTTGCGGGGATATTCATGCGCCGCGAGGCGATGCTTCACGAATTCCTGAATCTCCTTCGCCAGTTCGTCGGACGGCGCGTGCCCTTCGCGCAGCACCACGAACGCCTTGACGATTTCGGTGCGGAGTTCGTCCGGCTCTCCGATCACGGCCGCGAACTGCACTGACGGATGCCGGATCAGACAGTCCTCTATGGGGCCCGGGCCGATGCGATAACCGGCGCTGGTGATCACATCGTCCGAGCGGCCAGTGAACGTGATGTAGCCCTGTTCGTCCACGAATCCCGAGTCTCCGGTCAGGAGGAAGTCGCCGCGATACTTGTCCATCGTGGCGTCCGGGTTATGCCAATAGCCGAGGAACATGACCGGGTTGGGCCGTGCGATCGCAATGTTGCCGACGGCGCCTTGCGGGAGCGGTGTGCCATCGTCATCGACGATGGTGACGTCATGGCCGCGTACGGCGCGTCCGATGGCGCCGGGCAACGCCGGAAATTCTGCCGCGCATGACGAGACGACCATGTTGCATTCCGTCTGCCCGTAGAACTCGTTGATGTCGACGCCGAGATGCTCGCGTCCCCACGTCAGCAATTCGGGGCCGAGCGACTCGCCGCCGCTGGCGACCGAGCGAAGTTGCAGCGGCCAGTGCTCGCGCGGTGACGGGACAGTGCGCAACATCTTGAGGGCGGTCGGCGGCAGGAAGGTGTTGCGCACGCCGTGGCGGGCCATCAAATCGAAGGCGGCGACCGGGTCGAACTTCTCGAAGCGTCGTGAGAGCACCGGAACACCGTGATGCAATGCTGGCAGCAGCACGTCGAGCAGGCCGCCGATCCATGCCCAGTCGGCGGGCGTCCAGATCAGATCGCCTTCCTGCGGAAAGCCGTTGTGCGACGTCTCCACGCCCGGCAAATGGCCGAGCAGCACTCGATGCGCGTGCAGTGCGCCCTTGGGTTTGCCGGTGGTGCCGGAGGTGTAGATGATGAGCGCGGGGGCGTCGGCGCGGGTCTGGACGGGCTCGAAGTGTGCATCGCGCGAGGCGATGGCGGGCCAGAGCGCGAGCAGGCCGTCTTCCGCGACGCCCCAATCCTGGTCATCCGCGACGTGATGATGCGCTTCGGGCAGGTCATCGTGGACGACATACACGAGGCGCAGATCGGGGATTTCGGCACGAATGTCGTCGATCTTTGCGATGCTCGCGAGGTCGGTGACGAGCACGGCGGCGCCCGAGTTTTGCAGGCGGTAGGCAAGCGCTTCGGGGCCGAAGAGCGTGAAGAGTGGGACGGCGATGGCGCCGAGTTTGTAGGCGGCGACGTGGGCGACGAGTGTGGCGGGCGATTGCGGCAAGAAGATACCGATGCGGTCGCCGGCCTTGACGCCGTTGGCGCGCCATTCGTTGGCGAGTTGATTGGAGAGTTGTTTGAGGACGTCGAACGTGAGTCGCACGTGCGAGCCGTCTGCGCTTTCGTGGATGAGGGCGAGACGGTTGGTGCCGTCGGCCCATTTGTCGCAGACGTCGACGCCGATGTTGTAGAGGGTAGGAATCTGCCAGGTGAAGGCTTTGGCAGTCGGGGCGTCGGTCACGCGCTCGCCGCTGGCGTCATTTGACGTCTCTTGGGCGGAATCGCGGGAGGTGTCGGCATCCATGCGGTGTCTCCGGGTCATGTCTGGCCTCGCACGGTAACGCGGGGGGCGTTCACCGCACGTCTTGAAGCATGATGCATGCCGGACGGGGACAAAACAAGGGGTTGATGGGGGAAATGCCAGGATTTGAGCGGGTGTTGAGCGATTTGGGAGGAATGAAGGCTTCACATCGCGGGAGGAGCGGGTATAATGCGCGCTGCCGTGCGGTACCGGTCTGCGTTGGAATTCCGACGCCGATTCCCCCGGACCGCACGCATCCCAAGCCGTCGTCTCAGATGGCATCCCAAGCCACGACACTGCGTCGTGCGCAACGCCCCGGAGGCGTGCCAGAGTGGTTTAATGGACTGGTCTTGAAAACCAGCGAAGGGGTAACCCTTCCGTGAGTTCGAATCTCACCGCCTCCGCCAGAATTTCTTGGTCTTGCCGCGACTCTCACTGCTCGACGTAACGAGTGCTCCGCAAATTTGCGACAAATGCTCCGCAAAGCCCCCTTCGGGAACAAACCAGAGGCACTCCAAGCCAATTAACGGGAGGCACGCGCAGCCTAACGAACGGTTCTGCGTCGAACAACAGTCTCAGATACGATACGGCGATTAATTTTCTCTTTCCAAGCTTTTTGTTTTTCGCTCAGGAGCCGCTTCCGAACCGTGGAGCGAAGGAACTCAGACTCCTTTTCGAATAAGAATCCACGCCGCTCGGCGTAAGCAATAACTGCCAAATTGGCGTTTGCAGAAGGATTCTCCTTTATCCGCCGAAGCCCATCAAACAGACTACCAGTATCAATACCCAAGAATCGATTGACACATACGTTTCCAACATATGTTAGATGACCGGTCACCCTATTGCGGATGTAGCAATGCTCCTTGATTTCTTGACCACAAGGGCATGAGTCAAACTCGTCGCTTATCTCAATAGACTCAAGGGTCCATTCGGTCCTAGCCTTCTCGAACGTACTCGCCAGAGACAGCGGAAGGATGTGTTCCTTCAACCGCTCGAAATTGTGACCGTAATCCATCCCTCCCCCCCCTCTAGCAATGTTCGCCGAAATTGGCGAGTACCTTACTTCCCCCAACGTAGCTTATTGTCGCCAGTTTCAAACGGTGTAAAGGAATCCACCTCCGGATCGTCCTCGTGCACCACCAATGACATCGAAGGAAACTCAACCAAAAAGATGAGTTGCTCAAACTGGTCTGACACGATCAGAGACTCTATCGCCTCCTCCGAAGCGTGCCAAACGCCCGGCGGCACGACGCGACGAGCGTCTCGGCCATAGCCAATATGCTCGACGATCTCAATGGGAAGCTCCTCTCCAAACGCCTTGAAAGCACCACACTTCCTTGCTAAGTAACTGCAATACGACCACCGAACGAACTTATCAAGATCAGCGACAACAAGCATTGCAGCAACATTTGTGAACTCCAGCCACCGCAAAGCCGTTGCAGTGAGAGAGGTCCCATAACGTTCGGCACAAACGCCTAATAGCTCGAACGACATGGTTTCGCCAGCAATCTGCGCCTCGAAATCGTTTCGAGGCATAAGCAAATAGGCTGCGAATGTATTCGCCTGCACCTCAATTTTTCGCGACTCGGGACTTCCGTATTCAAGGAGCTGCATCTGACCACATTGAAACGAGTCCTTCTGGCCGCGATGCAACAGATAATGCCCAAGTTCATGGGCTATAGTGAAATTTATTCGCCCTTGGACAGTTACATTTTCGTCAAAGGATATGCACCAGTCTCTCTTCTTCTGGCGCTTTGAGAGCATTCCATCTATTCCCTCAATTCCGTGAGGAATTACAAGCCCAACCGGCTCCTCGAATCGAGCTTTTGTGACCTCCAGCGCGAGATCCCTTGCTCGAACTGGAAACTCTTGCCCGCTTGCCAGCCAGAGCTTTGATAGTTGAATCCCCCATCCTATCGCAGTCGTTGGATCAGTCATCGTCGTCAATCGCGTTTAAGAACTTTTCCAATTGAGCCCGCTTTGTTGCATCGAGCCGCGACACACGCCTGAAAAAAACTTTGTCCGCGTCGGCACCGGAGAACTCCTGCTTATCGTCATCCATCAAGAACTCGACCGTGACGCCGAACACTTCGGCAATTCGAGCGATCTTCTCTGCCGAAGGTCGCACTACAGGTCGATTTTCCAACTCCCAAATGTAGCTTTTGCTCGAGCCAGTCTTTTCCGCAAGTTGATCTAGCGTCAACTTGAGCAACTTTCTCTGAGCACGAATCTTTTCACCAATAGCTGTTGCCACGACACTCTCCATACATCGAAAGTTCAGAGTAGGCGCATTTTTAGTGCTTGACAAGAGAATTCCAATGTCCGATACTAAAAGTGCGCCTACTCCGAACTTTCCATTATTGGCGCACAACATAGGAACCGCGCAAAATGGTAACAACTGTTAAATGCACAGCGCGTCGCATGGAAGGCGGCGCAGGACACGAACACATCAGCCATCTTTGGTGGTCCCGTGTCGATCAGTCAGGAAACACCACTGAATCGGGGGTCTGCACGAGGGCAGAGATGGTCACGTATATCAAGGCAAACGGTGATAATTCCGTGTGGTGCCCTGATCGTAATCCCCTGCTCACAGGGGCATGGGTCCATGTCCAAAGCAACGGTCGAATTGAGTATGTTCAGACGTTTGCCGACGGCAGAAAGACGGATAATCTGCTGTCGCTGCCGCAGAAATGACCCGCCAGAGACGTGAGCATGGATTGCGCCGACATACTTATGCCGGCGTAATTCTCGCCGCTCCCAACCAATACACCTCACTTCGTCGCGTCCACTTTTTCACCGCGACGGTTCCGCATATACCTTTCGGTCGTAGCAATATTGGTGTGGCCAAGTTGTTTCTGCGCGGCCCGAATGTCCCCCGCATTGTCCGCTTTGTCTGTCCCGGCTTTTGCCCGAAGATCGCGAAACTGATATGACCTTGAAGCTGAAAGACCCGCGGCCGTTCGAGCGTTAACGAACATTGCTTGGATGGATTTAATACCCACTCGATGACCTCGTTCATTAACGATCAAGAATTTGCTCCTCGGGTTTTGGTCTCTTTTCTGCGCTGCGATTCGATCCAGCGTACGCTTTAACTGTGCCGAAATACTGATTCGTACCTTTGCCCTAGTCTTCGATTGCACGACAACGAGGCACCCATCACGAACGTCACACTCACTCATTTTCAAAATGTCTGATGGCCTTTGGCCAGTGAGGTAAGCCAAGTCCATTGCATCGCGCAACGGTTGTCGCGCATGATTGTAGATTGCCTGAAATTCATCATCTTCAATGTAGATGTCGCGTGGTCGCTCGCGATATCCTTTGACTCCCGAACAAGGATTCGGTCGATCCGTGTACCCCCACTCTCTGGCTTTGTTCCAGATGTGCGAGAACAAAGCCTTCTCTCGATTCGCACGCACCTGCCCTTCCGTACCTTTGACTTCCTTTCCGCCAGCGCGCAGGGTGTCTACAGTGGTCCGCACACGCCAATCCAAATACTGGCGGATGTTGATCGGCTTGATCTCTTCAAGTGGAGCTGGTGGGTCGTCAAAGAAGGCGTAGAGCTTCGCAAGCATCAGCCGGTCTCCCTCACGGGTACTCAACGCCTTCGTCGGCAAGACCTCGCGGACGTACCGCTCTGCGGCGTAGCGAAACGTCACCATCTCTCGGTGAAGCGGCTTCGCGTCAGCTTCCAACTCGGTCCATTTGCGAACAGCTTGTACGAAGTCCGCGCCTAATGGAATTTCACAGCGCGGTTTGCCACCGGCGTCGTAGTAGTAGAAGACCCGTCCGCTTCTTTGCGTCCGTGCCCGCATTCCCTTCGGCAAGTTCAAATTCGCGCTCGGCTTACGCACCATGCCGCCCCTCCAGCACACGAGGTACCCATTTCGGCTTGCTCAACTCGACGGCACCGCCTCGCCCCTCGATAGCAACTCGCGTCACGATAGGTCGTCCACCGGCATTCAGGAAGAACGGGACGCCCATACGGCGCAGTATTTCCGCCTGCTTCGCTTTCAACCGCCGGCCAGTTAGGTACTCCACCTCTTCCAGGGTTAAGAAGGTGTCCATACTCACTTCTCCCGCGTTGCTAGCCAGAAGCACCCAAGCTCCTGATTCCAAAATACCTGGCAGCGGTCCAGAGTCGCGCCCGCCGTCTTCGCCGCTTCAAAGGCAATGACAATCGCCCTCTCCGGGTCATTGCTCAAGATGTGGTCAATGGGGTGCAGTTCTGGCACCTCAATACCGCGACTCGACCAATAACGCTTTTCGTTCATCTTGTGTTCCGCAAAGTCCTTCGTCAGGTACTTGCCGAGATAGGCAGCCAACTTGTGACGCAGCCCCTTCTCGCGAAACGGATTACGCACATCGACGTTTCC